>JBKPMQ010000037.1:0-3290 GCA_046732235.1 Actinomycetota bacterium | reverse complement strand
TCGCCGTCGTCGGCCTTCTCGAGCCCGGCGATGACGCGGAGGAGCGTCGACTTGCCGCTCCCGCTCGGGCCCAGGAGCGCCGTCAGCGACCCCGCCGGCACCTCCAGGCTGACGTCGTCGAGTGCGACGAAGTCGCCGAAGCGCTTGTTCACGTTGCGGACGGTGATTGCCATGCGAGCTAACGGTCCTTTCGGGGGTGGAACAGGTTCATGAGGAACAGGGTCACGAGGGCGATCACCGCCAGCTCGAGCGCCGCCGTGTAGGCCGCGATGTGGTCGAAGTTCTGGTACTCCTGCGAGACCCGCAGCGTCAGCGTCTGGGTCTGGCCGATGACGTTGCCCGAGACGACCGCGACGGCCCCGTACTCCCCGATCGAGCGGGCCGTCGTGAGGACGACGCCGTACACGATCCCCCAGCGGATCGCCGGCAGGGTCACCCGGCGGAAGGTCTGGTGTGGGCGCGCGCCCAGCGTCGCCGCCGCCTGCTCCTGCTCGGTGCCGATCTCGCGCAGGACCGGAATGACCTCACGGGCGACGAACGGCAGCGACGCGAACATCGTCGCGAGCACCATCCCGGGGGTGGAGAAGATGATCGGGTAGCCCTGGTCGATGAAGAACGAGCCGAGCCAGCCGTTCTGGCCGTAGACGAGGATGAGCGTGAACCCGACGATCACGGGCGAGACCGCGAACGGCAGGTCGATCAGCGCCGACAGGAGCGTCTTGCCGGGGAACTCGCGCCGCACCATCACGATTGCCATCGTGATCCCGAAGATCGTGTTCAGGGGCACGACGATGATCGCGATCTCGAGCGTCAGCCGGAGCGCCTTGAGCGCCTCATCGGTCGTGAGCGAGTCCCAGACCGGCCCCAGCCCGCCCGAGAAGGTGTGCGCCACGATGATGCCGACCGGGACGATCAGGAGCAGCGCCAGATAGGCGAGCGCGACGAGGCGGAGCCCGTATCTAACGATCATGCTTCGAGCTCCAGCGGTGGAAGGCGGAGATGGACAGGAGCACTGCGAGCGAGATTGCGAGCAGCACGATCGACATCGCGGTCGCGCCGGCCACGTAGTCGCTCTGGATCTGCGAGTAGATGTGCACCGAGGCGACCTCGGTCGAGAACGGCACGTTCCCTGAGAGCATCACGACCGACCCGTACTCGCCCACGGCCCGCGCGAAGGCGAGCGCCATGCCGGAGAGGATCGCCGGCAGCAGGTTCGGCAGCACGATGCGGCGGAAGATGACGTGCCCGCGGGCGCCGAGCGAGGCGGCCGCGTCCTCCATCTCGCGGTCGAGCTCGAGCAGCACCGGCTGGACGCTGCGGATGACGAACGGCAGGGTCTCGAAGAGCAGGGCGAGCACGACCGCCTCGCGCGTGTAGGTGATGTTCAGGCCGATCGGGGAGTAGGGGCCGTACAGGGTGAGCAGGGTGAGCCCGGCCACCACGGTCGGCAGGGCGAAGGGCAGATCGATCAGGGAGTTGATGACCCCCTTCCCCCGGAAGGAGTCGCGGACGAGCACCCACGCGATCAGGGTGCCGAAGACGGCGTTGATCAGTGCAACCAGCAGCGCAGCGCCGAGGGTGAGCTTCAGCGCGGCCACGGCATCGGGTGCGCTGACCGCCTGCCAGAACGCGTCGGCGCCGCCCTTCTGGGACTGCCACAGGAGGGCGGCGAGCGGCAGGAGCACGATCACCGACAGGTAGGTGATCGCAACCCCCGGGGCGACGCTCGGAGGCGCCGCCCCGGAGGCCCGCCTGCGCGGAAGTGCGACCGTCGTCATGAGCTGGTCGACACTCCGATGCTGGACTCGATCTTCTGCATGATGCTGTTCGTCGGATCGAAGAACTTCGTCATCACGTCATCCCAGCCGCCCGGGTCGACATCGTCGATCGTGAACTGGGTCGGGTTGCCGGCGTCCGGGAACGCCTTGGTGAAGGCGGCCTCGTCGCTCGAGACGACCGGCCGGTAGCCGGTCTGGGCCAGGATCGTCTGCGCCTGGTCCGTGTACATCCACTTCACGAACGACTTCGCGGCCGACGAGGCGTGCACCGTCGTCGCGATCGGGGTCTGGATCTCGATCGTCTGCGGCGGGTACACGATCTGGATGTCCGCGCCGCTCTGCTGCGCGAGCAGGGCGTCCTGCTCGTAGGCGAGCAGCACGTCGCCCTTGCCGCCGGTGAACGTCTGCAGGGCGGCCGACGCCTTGTCGTCCTGCACCGGAACGTGGTGGAACAGGTCGCTCAGGTACTGCTCGGCCTGGGCGGGCGTCTTGCCCTCCTGCAGCTCCGCGCCGTATGCCGCCATGATGTTCCAGCGGGCGCCGCCGGAGGTGAACGGGTTGGGCGTGATCACCTCGACGCCCGGCTTGAGCAGGTCGTCCCAGCTCGTGATGTGCTTCGGGTTGCCGTCGCGGACGACGAACACGACCATCGTGTTCGCGACCATGCCCTTGTACTGGTTCCGATCCCAGTTGGGGCTGACGAGCTTCGCGTCGACGAGCCGCGCGATGTCGGGCTCGAGCGCGAAGTGGACGACGTCGGCGGCCTGACCGGCGGCGACCGCGCGGCTCTGGTCGCCGGAGGCGCCGTAGGACTGCGTGAACGTGACGCCCTTGCCCGCGGACGTCTCGTTGAAGGCGGGGATCAGCTTCTCGTACGACGCCTCGGGCGTCGAGTAGGCGACGAGGGCGATCTTGTCGGGGGAGGCGGCCCCGGCGGTACTGCCTCCGCCGCCGCAGCCCGCTGCCACCACGGCGAGCGAGAGGACGGCGGCGCCGGCCGCCAGGATCCGTACTTGAACTCGGTTCAACTTTTCTCCTTTGTCTATCGACTAAGTTGAGATTAGGGTAAGATGGGTGCATCGAACTGTCAAGCGAGAACCCTCGGACGGGGGCGCTCGACGCGAAACTCAGAGAGGTCATCTACCAGTGGCAGCAGCAAGCTTGGGAACCAACGTCCGCCACCTGCTCGGCATGCACCAGTTGCGTCAGCAGCAGCTCGCCCGCTATCTCGGGATGTCCCCGCAGGGGCTCTGGAACATCCTCCACGGCCGCTCCGAGCCGCGCTCGCGGACGGCGCAGCGGATCGCGGCCGCCTTCGGCATCACCATGGACGCCCTCTTCGCCGACACGGGCGGCTGCGTCCGCGCCGCCGCCGGCGTGTTCGAGCGGGCGCCCGTGCGGTCGCTCGCGGAGACGGACGAGCCCGGCGAAGACGAGTGGGCGGGCCTCGTCGCCGGAAAGGCGATCGGATGAGCGCCGCCGGCGCGCGCCTGCGCCTGGCCGGCCCCGCGC
>JBKPMQ010000036.1:0-11396 GCA_046732235.1 Actinomycetota bacterium | reverse complement strand
GGGAAGGGCCCGCGGGCCGCGCCGCGCACCCGGTAGGCGTCGAGCACCGGGCTCGAGTGGATCAGGCGCAGGTAGGGCACCGACCGGAACGCGTCCGGGTCGACGCCCGACTCGAGCGTGCCCACCATGCTCCCGATGCGGACGCCCTTCACCACCAGAACCTCATCCACCCCGAGCCGGTGCAGCATGGCGGCGCCGCCCGCGGGGTTCTCGAAGAAGCGGTGCGACCGCAGCACCAGATCGAGCACGGTGTGCAGCATCTCGGGGCGCAGGTACGGCCCCATGCCCTCCACCACGCTGACGCGGCCGGTGGCGGCGGCGAACGTCCCCAGCGTGACACGGTCGGGCAGGATCCGCGCCCTGCAGGGGACATGCTCGTCCACCCAGTCGAGTACGGCCACCGAGTCGCGCCCGTTCTGCTCCCACCCCTGCCGGGCGGGGCCGGCGGTGGCGCCCACCGCCACGGCCGGGACGACGACGAGCGCCGCCACCGCCGCGACGGGAGTCCATGCCCGCACGGCCCGCAGCCGCACGAGCGCCGCCTCGGCCAGCCCGAGCGCCGCCAGGACGAGCACGAGCGGGAGGTAGTCGAACTCACGGTCGATCCCGAACCGGCCCGGGATCTGGGTCCGGTAGCGGTACGAGAAGAGGAACGCGACCGCGAGCAGCGTCGCCGCCGTCCCGGCCGCGAGCACCCCCAGCGGCGCCAGATCCCGCGGGAACCGGCGCAGGACGATCACGGCGGCGGCGCAGATGCCGATCGGGAGCAGCCAGACGAGCCAGGCCGGCGCGTCCTTCAGCGTGGTCGCGCTATCGGCGAAGTCGTCCATGATCGCCTCGGGGCGCACGTACCAGTGCCCGTGGTCGGTCGGCGAGTGGCGCACCGTCCCGGTCAGGAGCGAGGCGGTCGGATCGACGCCCTTGCCGAACGACGCGTAGGAGCTGTTCCCGGACGCGCCCTGGAAGCCGATCGAGCCGCCGGAGGCGAGCAGCAGCGTGATCGTGAGCGCCACGGCGGCGACGGCGACGACGACGAGCCGCGCCAGGATCTCGCGCCAGGCCCGGTCGAGCAGGCCGCGGGCGATGGCGTACCACCCCATCGCCACCATCAGCGCGACGACCGGCACGCCGTGCGTGGCGAAGCCGGCGCCGAAGAGGACGGCGGCCAGCAGGGGCTCCATCCAGCCGTCACGGTCGCGCAGGGCCCGCACCGCCAGCACGAGCGCGCACACGGCGACCATGCGGCCGACGTTCTCGGCCGTGTACACGTCGAGGTTCCGGTGCAGCTCGTCGTCGAGCACGACCAGCGTGAGCAGCGGCAGGAGCGGCGCCAGCCGGCGCAGCCCGAGCTCGCGCCCCAGCGCCCAGAGTCCCGCGGCGAGGCCGGTGGACGCGAGCCACAGCAGCGCCCCCATCGCCGGGAGCGGGGCCCGCCCGATCGCGTACGAGAGGGCCGCGTGGTAGCTGTTCAGCACGATCTTCGAAACCGTGGGCGTCCACGTCGACCCCCACTGCAGCGTCTCGGCCGGGACCCGGCCGGCGTCGGCGATCTCGAGCCCGTCGGCCCAGTAGCGCCACGGCCCGAACATCTCGAAGTTGAGGAGCGGCGAGCTCCGCAGGCGCACGATGGCGATGGCGAGGAAGACGATCGCCCCCGCCGCGAGCGCCCACCGGTCGGCGGCCACTTCGTCCCGCAGGACGGCCCAGTGCTCGTGGGCTCCGCCGCGGCGGAGCCCGCAGGCCCACAGGCCGGCCGTGACGACCGCGAGCAGGGGAAAGAACGTCGCCGGCTGCAGCCCGTGCACGATCACGAGGGCGACGGCGGTGATGCCGACGACGGCGTATCCGAGGCCGAACATGAGCGCGAGCCGGGTCACGGGGCCGATCCGCCCCGGCGGATAGGCCGCGAGCGTCGCCCCCATCCCGGGGACGAGCACGAGCGCGGAGGCGATCGCGATCGTAACCGGGTTCACGCGCTCGCCGCCGGGCGCGCGGTCCCGGCAGCCGCCATCGACGTTCCCGCGAGGAACCCGACCAGCAGCCACATGGAGGGGTCCTCGAAGAACGAGTCGTAGAACAGCGAGCTCGCGAAGATGGCGATCAGCGCGGCGAGCAGCACGCGCGGCACGGGCCCGGCGCCGCGGATGCGGGCGCCGGCGGCGGTGATCGCCCCCAGGACCCACAGGTAGAGCAGGAACCCGATCGGCCCGAGCTCGGCGGCGACCGTCACCGGCGTCGTGTGCGACGCGGCGCCCTTCACCCTGAATGGGTGGGCGGTGCCCGCCACCGCAGCCTTCGGCAGGCCGCTCAGCCCCGAGCCGACCAGGGGGTCGTGGCGGATGACGCGCCACCCCAGCCGGATCAGATGGGAGCGCTCGCCGGACACCCGGTTCGCAGAGTTCCCGCGCAGCGCGACGGCGACCACGGCGAGCAGCCCGACGGCGCCGGCGCAGACGAGGGCGATCGTCACCCGCCGCGACCACAGGCCTGTCCCGACCGCGAGGACGCCGGCCGCGACGGCGAAGTAGCTCGATTGGGAGTAGGTGAAGTAGAGGCCCGCGAACATGAACGCCATCGCCCCTCCCAGCGGCACCGTCATGCCGCGGTAGACGGCCACGCCGGCGCAGAGGACGAGGGTGACGGCCATGAACCGGCCGTACACGCTCGCGTCCCAGAAGAGCGAGTTGACCCGGAAGAACGAGCGGTAGGCGTTCGAGACCTCGATGCTCGGGTTCCAGAAGATGCGGTGCGTCGCCTCCTGCCCGAGCGCGACCGCCGCGAACAGCACGGCCAGCGCCACCTGGGCCGCGAAGGCCACCCGCAGGCCGTCCGGGCTCCATCCGAGCTGCCCGATCCGCATCGCCATGAATGCGAAGGGCAGGTAGAAGAAGAGCATCGTCACGGCGCCCTGGTGCAGGTCGACCGTCCAGGTCAGCGACAGGGCCGCGAACGCCGTGAAGATCGCGAGCGGAAGCGCCGGCAGCGCGGGCCCCGCCGGCGGGAGCTCCGGCTCGCGCGCGCGGGCGATGTCATAGAGCGTCGCGAGCGCGCCGGCCGCGAGGACGCCGTAGAGCGGCAGGAGCAGCTTCGCGTCCTGGGCGCCGAAGTGGATCGGGATGCGCACGGGCGCCGCCAGCACGCAGGCGACGGCGAACGCCCACGGCCAGCGGTGAAACGCGGCCGCGGCGGCGACCAGGCAGGCGATCCCGATCGCGGCGGCCGGCACCACGAGCACGGGGTGCTCGGAGGCCATCGTCCCCACCCGGTCGATCGAGGAGTGCAGCAGCCGCACGGCGAGGACGACCGTGCCGGCCACCCAGAGGGCGGCCGCGGCGCGGCGCACGGCCGGGTCGCGGACGACGAGCAGGATCCCCAGGCCGGCCGCGGCCACGACGGCCGCGATCGCCTGGCTATTCACTGACTCTCATCTCAGCGGACGCAGCACATAGATGTGGGTCGTCCCGGCGACGACCAGCCGGCCGGCCGCGGCGATGGGTGTCGCGTACTTGCCGTCGACGAACTGCCACTCGAGCCGTCCGCTGGTCGGGTTGTAGGCCATGACGCGTCCCTTGCCCTTCGTGGGGCCGAGGTCGGCAACGTACACGTACTTGCCGATGACCACCGGCGAGGCCAGAGTCTTGTTCGGCAGGTCGTGCGACCAGAGCACCGCCCCGGTGCGGGCGTTCAGCGCCGCGAACGTGCCGTTGAAGCTGGTCACGAACACGCGGCCGTTCGACACGGCGGGCGAGCCGTAGGCCCAGTCCGGCAGGGTGTACGTCCACGCCACCTGGCCGGTGCCGGCGACGAACGAGTACACCTTGTGGTCCGTGTTCCCGATGTAGACGCGGCCGTAGGCGACCGCCGGCGTCGAGAAGAAGTTGCCCGACTGCAGCCCGGACGCGAGCCCCGCGGTGCCCGTTCGCCAGATCTGGTGCCCGTCCGAGGCGCGCAGGCAGTACATCGCCCCTCCGTAGTCGCCGAAGTACACCCGCCCGCCGACCACGGCCGGGCCGTGCTTGACCTCCCCGCCGGCGTGGTACTGCCAGGCCACGTGGCCGTTCCCGAGGTAGAGCGCGCGCACGACGCCGTTCTGATCGCCCATGTACAGGAAGCGCGAGTCGAACGCCGGCGACGACTCCATCTCGGCGCCGACGTCCGTGCGCCAGATCGTGCGCCCCGTCCTGGCCGAGAGCGCGAGGATGCGCCCGTCGCGGGCGCCGAGGTAGAGGACGCCGGCATGGATGGCCGGCGATCCCTGGCCCAGGAGCTCGCTGTTCCTGGGGAGCAGGCTGCGCGACCACAGGCGCTTGCCCGTGAAGACGTTGCGGGCGCTCACGTACCCGCCGTTCGCGTACGTGTAGAGCACGCCCTTCGCGTACACGGGCGGGTACTCGAGGAAGCCGACCCCCGCCTTCCACTGGACGTGGTACGGCGGGTGGATCTCGGTATAGGCGGAGGCGTCACGCGTGCGGGCGTCGCTGAGCCCGTACACCGGCCACGACGGTCCCCACTTCCGCTGGCGCTTCGTCGTATGCGTCGCGGCCGGCGTGCTCGTCGCCGGGTCGGACGTGAACGTGAACGGGAGCCTGTCGCCGTTGTGCACGTCCGCCGTGCGCCGGTTCACGACCCAGTAGGCGGCGGCCGAGCCGGCGACCAGCAGGACGACCACTGCCGCGCCGATCATGACTATGGTGCGGCGCCGCATCCGGGACACGCTAGCAACGCCGGGTTGGATGAATATCCGGTGCCCGGCACCGGATGTGCACGCCGGCTACGCGGTGCGGTCCTGCGGCGCCACGACCGCGCGGCCCGTCAGGTCGCCGTAGAGCGCCCGCACGAAGAGGGCGGAGAACGGCCACACGATCGGCGCCGCCAGGGCGAGCCCGATCACGATCGAGGTGCCGAGGCTCGCGAACGCCGACACGATCAGGACCATCGCCACGATGATCGGGGCCGAGAACAGCACCATGATCAGCCACACCAGCCACGTGCGGGTGAAGTTGCGCACCGCGAGCGCGGCCCCGTGGGTGAGCGCGCCGGCGGGGCGGACGTCCCCCGCGGCGATGGCGGGGACGGCGAAGAGGAAGATCGGGAGCACGGCGACGGCGTACGTCAGCAGGACCCGCACGACCGCGCCGGTGATGATCCCGACCAGCACGGCCGTCATGTACGTCCACACCACCCGCCGGCGGTCGGCGGGCTCCGGAAGCCCCCGCAGCACCACCCAGCCGAGCAGCCAGAAGTAGGCGATGGCGTAGGCGAAGAACCCCACTGTCGCCGTCTCGGGCGCGGAGGCGCCCGTCGCCCACACGAGGGCGTCGGGCAGGGTTCCGAGCGCGAGCGCCGCCACCCCCCCGACCGCCAGGTCGGCCCAGACGGCGCCGAACCGGTGCACGGCCGACGCGAACAGGTCCGACATCGGCGTCGCGGGCCTGGGCGGCTCGCTCACGCCGCAGCGGCCGCGGCGCGCCGGACGGCGATCTCGAGCTGATCCCCGTCGGCGTCGACCACGACGGTGTCGTTCTCACCGACCTCGCCCTGCAGCACCATCATCGCGAGCGGGTTCTCGAGCTCGCGCTGCACGGTGCGTTTGAGCGGTCGGGCGCCGTAGGCCGGGTCGTACCCGTGGTCGACCAGGACGCGCTTGGCCTCCTCGGTCAGCTCGAGCTCGATCCGGCGACCGGCCAGCCGGCTCCGCAGGCCGCCGGCCTGGAGCTCGACGATGTCGGCGAGCTGCTCCCGCGACAGGCGCTGGAAGATGACGACCTCGTCGACGCGGTTGCGGAACTCCGGCCGGAACGTCTCGTGCAGCGCCTCATCGACGCGCTCGCGCACGAGCGTCTCCTCGCCGCCGCGGTAGATAAACTCGGAGCCGACGTTCGACGTCATGATGACGATCGTATTGCGGAAGTCGACCGTGCGTCCCTGGCCGTCGGTGAGGCGGCCGTCGTCGAGCAGTTGCAGCAGGATGTTGAACACATCCGCGTGCGCCTTCTCGATCTCGTCGAGCAGCACGACCGAGTACGGGCGCCGGCGCACGGCCTCGGTCAGCTGGCCGCCCTCGTCGTAGCCGACGTAGCCGGGCGGCGCGCCGACGAGCCGCGCAACGGAGTGCTTCTCCATGTACTCGGACATGTCGATCCGGATCATGGCCCGCTCGGAGTCGAACAGGAACTCGGCCAGCGCCTTTGCGAGCTCGGTCTTCCCCACGCCCGTGGGGCCGAGGAAGATGAACGAGCCGATCGGGCGGTCGGGATCGCCCAGGCCGGCGCGCGAGCGCCGGATCGCGTTCGCCACGGCGGTCACCGCCTCGTCCTGGCCGACGACGCGCTGGTGCAGACGGCTCTCCATGTGGACGAGCTTCTCCATCTCGCCCTCGAGCAGGCTGTGGACGGGGATGCCGGTCCAGCTCGCCACCACCTCGGCGACGTTCTCGGCCGAGACCTCCTCGTTCAGCATGCGCGAGCCGGACTGCTGTTCGTCGAGCCGGGTCGCGGCGGCCTCGAGGTCGCGCTCGAGCTCGGGCAGGCGGCCGTAGGTCAGCTCGCCGGCGCGCTGGTAGTCGCCGTCGCGCTGGGCCCGCTCGGCCTCGCCGCGGATCGACTCGATCGCCTCCTTGAGGCCGCGGACGCGCTCGATGGACTCCTTCTCGGCCATCCACTCGGCCTCCTTGCCGTGGAGGTCCTCGCGCAGGTTGGCGAGCTCCTCGGCGATGGCCTCGCGCCGCTCGACGGCAGCCTCGGAGGTCTCCTTCGCCATCGCCGCCTGCTCGATCTCGAGCTGGACGATGCGGCGGCGCACGGTGTCGATCTCGACCGGCATGGAGTCGATCTCGATCTTGAGCCGCGACGCGGCCTCGTCCACCAGGTCGATCGCCTTGTCGGGCATGAAGCGGTCGCTGATGTAGCGGTCCGCGAGCATCGCCGCGGCGACGATCGCGTCGTCGGAGATGCGCACGCCGTGGTGCACCTCGTAGCGCTCCTTCAGGCCGCGCAGGATGGCGACCGTGTCGGCGACGCTGGGCTCGCCCACCATCACCGGCTGGAAGCGGCGCTCGAGTGCGGCGTCCTTCTCGATGTGCTTGCGGTACTCGTCGAGCGTCGTCGCGCCGATCGCGCGCAGCTCGCCGCGGGCGAGCATGGGCTTCAGCATGTTGGCGGCATCGACGGCCCCCTCGGCGGCGCCGGCGCCGACGATCGTGTGGAGCTCGTCGATGAAGAGGATGATCTGGCCCTCGGAGGCGCTGATCTCGGCCAGCACGGCCTTCATGCGCTCCTCGAACTCGCCGCGGTACTTCGAGCCCGCGAGCAGCGAGCCGACGTCGAGCGCCCACACGCGCCGGTCGCGCAGCCCCTCGGGCACGTCGCCCGAGTTGATGCGCTGGGCGAGGCCCTCGACGATGGCGGTCTTGCCCACGCCGGGCTCGCCGATGAGCACGGGGTTGTTCTTCGTCCGCCGGCTGAGCACCTGGATCACGCGGCGCACCTCCTCGTCGCGGCCGATGACCGGGTCGAGCTTCCCGCGCTCGGCCAGCTCGGTCAGATCGCGGCCGAACTTGGACAGCGCCTCGTAGGTGCCCTCGGCGTCGGCCGACGTGACGTTGCGGCCGCCGCGCACGTCGACGATCGCCTTCATGATCGCCGCGCGGTCGAGCCCGGCGCCGTCGGCCAGCGCGAGCAGGAAGTGCTCGACGGCGACGTACTCGTCCTTGAGCGCCTCGGCCTCGGAGAACGAGCGCTCGAGCACCTCGCGCAGCGCGAGGCTCGCGGTCGGCGACTGCTGGGCGCCCTCGATCCGCGGCAGCGCACCGAGGCGGGCGTCGGCCGCCGAGCGCACCTCGCCGGGGTTGGTGCCCGACTTCTCGAGGATGCGCGGCGCGACGCCGCTCTCCTGGTCGAGCAGGGCCACCAGCAGGTGGTCGGGGGTCAGCTCGGGATTGCCCCGGGAGATCGCGTCCCCCTGGGCGGATGAGAAGGCCTCCTGGGCCTTGATGGTCAGTTTCTGAAAGTCCATGGCACCGGTGATTTCGGGGTTTGGTAGATGACGAGGTCGCGGCGGTAGCTGCGATGCACGCGGTCGAGCTCGCGCCGGCGCTCCTCGGCGGCGGCCTCGAGCTGGGCGCGCAGCGAGGTGACCTCGCGCGCGAGCATCTCCATCGCGTCCTCGAGGTCGAGCACCCGGACGGCGCCGGCCAGGTTGAGGCCGAGCTCGCCCGTCAGCGCGCCGATCTTGCGCAGCCGCTCGACGTCGCGGTCGGAGTAGCGGCGGGTACCGCCGGGGGTGCGCCGCGGCCGCACGAGCCCCTTCGCCTCGTACGCCCGCAGCGTCTGCGGATGCATCTCCGCCAGCTCGGCGGCTACCGAGATCGAGTAGCGGGGATGATCGTCCGGCGGTCTCATGATCACCCGGCGGCCTTCTCCGTGAACAGCTTCTGGCGCGGGTCGCCGTGGTTGGCGTGCTGGATCTCCTGCAGGCGCTCGAGCGCCTCGCGCTCCTGCCTGGACAGCTTCGACGGCACGGCGATGCGCAGCCGCGCCAGCAGGTCGCCCTGGCCGCCGCCGTTCAGGCGCGGGGCGCCGCGGCCCTTCACGCGCAGCGTCTTCCCGTCGGTCGAGCCGGCCGGGATCCTGACCCGCACCGTGGTGCCGTCCGGCGTCGGCAGCTCCACCTGCTCGCCCATCGCCGCCTCGGCGAACGTGACCGGGACGTCGATGACCAGGTCGTCGCCGTTGCGGGTGAAGAGCGGGCTCGCGGTCACGCGGGTGACCACGAAGAGATCCCCGGGCTCGCCGCCGCGCGGGGCGGCCTCGCCCTTGCCCCTCACCTTGATACGGGTGCCGTCGCGGACGCCCGCGGGGATCCGCACCTGGTACGTCTTCGTCGAGCGCACCCGCCCGGAGCCGTGGCATGTCGCGCAGGGATGCTCGATCACGGTGCCTGCGCCGCCGCAGCGGGTGCAGGGCTGGTTGATCGAGAAGAAGCCCTGGCTCTCCGACGTCACCCCGCGACCCTTGCAGACCGGGCAGATCGTCGGCGCCGTCCCCGGCGCGGCGCCCGAGCCGTGGCAGGTCGGGCAGGCGTTCGCCTTGTCGACCGGCACCTTCACGGTGACGCCGCGCAGGGCGTCCTCGAACGACAGGCTGACCTGGGCCTCGACGTCGGCACCGCGGCGCGGGCCGGCCGACGGGCCGCCCCGGCCGCCGCGGTTGAACAGGCCGCCGAAGAGATCCCCCAGGTCGAACCCGGCCGCGGCGCCGCCGAAGTCGAAGCCCTGGAAGCCGCCGCCCGGCCCCGGGCCCTGGCCCGGCCGGAAGGTGCGCCCGAAGCTGTCGTACTGCTTGCGCCGATCGGCGTCGGAGAGCGTGTCGTACGCCTCCCCGATCGCCTTGAAGCGCTCCTCTGCCGCCGTGTCGCCCGGGTTGGCGTCCGGGTGGTACTGGCGGGCCAGCTTGCGGTAGGCCTTCTTGATCTCGTCCGCGCTCGCGCCCTTGGGGACGCCGAGCGTCTCGTAGTAGTCCGCCACCCGCTACTCCTCGTCCGCCGCCGCGGCGGGGCCGCTCGATACGACCACGCGCGCCGCGCGCACGATCCGGTCGCCGAACCGGTAGCCCCGCTGCCACACGGCCGCGATCGTGCCCTCGGGATGCTCCGAGGGCTGATGGCTCAGGGCCTCGTGGACGTGCGGGTCGAAGGCCTCGCCCGGCGCCGCCTCGATCTCCTCGAGGCCGCGCCGGTGCAGGATGTCGGCCAGCTGCTGGCGCACGCGCGCGACGCCCTCGGCCACCTTGGCCTCCTCGTGGTGGTCGGAGGCGTCGACGGCCCGCTCGAGGTTGTCGAGCACGGGCAGGAGCTCGGAGACGATCGACTCGGCGGCCCGCTGTGCCTGGGCCTCGGAGTCGCGCGCCACGCGCTTGCGGTAGTTGTCGAAGTCGGCCGCGACGCGGCGCAGGTCGTTCAGGTACTCCTCCGCCCTGCGCCGCGCCTCGTCGAGCTCCGCCTCGAGCTCGCCGGCCCCCTCCTCGAGCCTTTCGTCGGTCTCGGGGGCCGGCGCGCCCTTGCGTGGATCTGCGGTCACGCCCGGTCACCGCTCTCGTCGACAACCTCGGCGTCGACGATCTCCTCGTCGCCGCCCGCGTCGCCCCCGTTCGTGGAGCCGTCGCCGCCCGCGCTCTGCTGAGCCTGCTGGGCCTGCTGGTAGACGACCTCGCCGAGCTTGAACGAGGCCTCACGCAGCGCCTCGAGCCGCGACCGGATCTCGCCGGCGTCGTCGCCGTCGAGGGCCTGACGCACCGCCTCGATCTTCGAGCGGATGTCGGTCTTGGTCTCCTCGTCGAGCCGGTCCTCGTGCTCCTTGAGCGACTTCTCGGTCGAGTAGGCGACCTGCTCGGCGGTGTTGCGGGCCTCGGCCAGCTCCTTCATGCGGCGGTCGTCCTCGGCGTGCGACTCGGCGTCGCGCACCATGCGGTTGACCTCGTCGTCGGAGAGGCCGGAGCCGCCCTGGATCTGGATCTTCTGCTCGTTGCCCGAGCCGAGGTCCTTGGCCGAGACGTGCATGATCCCGTTGGCGTCGATGTCGAACGTGACCTCGATCTGGGGCACGCCCCGCGGCGCCGGCGGGATGCCGACCAGCTGGAACTTGCCCAGCGTCTTGTTGTAGACGGCCATCTCGCGCTCGCCCTGGAGCACGTGGATCTCGACCGACGGCTGTCCGTCCTCCGCCGTGGAGAAGATCTCCGACTTGCGGGTCGGGATGGTCGTGTTGCGGTCGATCAGCTTGGTGAACACGCCGCCCTTCGTCTCGATGCCCAGCGACAGCGGGGTCACGTCGAGGAGCAGGACGTCCTTCACCTCGCCCTTCAGCACGCCGGCCTGGATGGCGGCGCCGATGGCGACGACCTCGTCCGGGTTGACGCCCCGGTGCGGGTCCTTGCCGATCAGGTCCTTGACCTTCTCCTGCACGGCCGGCATGCGGGTCATGCCGCCGACCAGGATGACCTGGTTGATGTCGGACGCCTGCATGCCCGCGTCGGCCAGCGCCTGCTTGGTCGGGGCGACGGTGCGCTCGATCAGGTCGCCGGTCAGCTCGGTCAGCTTCGCCCGGCTGAGGGTCGTGTCGAGGTGCTTCGGCCCCTCGGCGTCGGCCGTGATGAACGGCAGGTTGATGTTCGTCGACTGCGTCGTCGACAGCTCGATCTTGGCCTTCTCCGCGGCCTCGTACAGCCGCTGGAGCGCCATGGCGTCCTTGCTCAGGTCGATGCCCTGGTCGCGCTTGAACTCGGCCGCGAGCCAGTCAACGATGGCCTTGTCGAAGTTGTCGCCGCCCAGGTGGTTGTCACCGGACGTCGCCTTGACCTCGAACACGCCCTCGCCCAGCTCGAGCACCGACACGTCGAACG
>JBKPMQ010000035.1:0-16125 GCA_046732235.1 Actinomycetota bacterium | reverse complement strand
AGGTGGTCTCGTGGGCTCGGAGATGTGTATAAGAGACAGGCGCCCGCCTCAAGCCGTACGTCGGCCGGCGCGGCCTCGAGCAGGAGCGCTGCCGCGCCGATAAGCTTCTCGCGCAGGGCGGTCGCGGCGTCGTAGACGGCGCTTCCTCCGACGACCGCGCCGCGGCTCGCGATCGCACCGACCGGGCTGAAGGGCGTCACCGCGGTGTCGCCGGCAGTGACGGTGACGTCGCGCTCGGGATCGAGCCCCAGCCGCTCCGCGCAGATCTGGGCCAGGGCGGTGTCGATCCCCTGGCCCTGCGTGGAAAGCCCCGTGAAAACGACGGCCTTGCCGGTGGCGTCCATGCGCACGATCGCCGTCTCGAAGCCGCCGAAGCGCATCCCCGCGGCGACGGCCGCGCGCGACGGCCCAAACCCGCCCCGTTGGACGATCGCAGCCGTCCCGATGCCGCGCCGCCAGCCGGCGGGCGGCGCCTCCGCGGCCGCGGGCCCCGCGAGCTCCACCGCGCGGTCGAGGGCCGCGCCGTAGTCGCCGGCGTCGTAGACGAGACCACCGGCGCTGCGGTAGGGGAACTCGTCCGGTGAAATCAAGTTTCGCCGCCGCACCTCGACGGGATCGAGCCCGAGGCGGCGAGCCAGCGCGTCGACGAGTCCGTCGATCACGAATGCGGCCTCGGGCCCGCCGTAGCCGCGGTACGCCGCACTGGGGGCCTTATTCGTGACGACCCCGACGACCTCAAGGCGGTAGGCGGAGAACCGATAGGGCCCGGGGAGGACGGTCGCCGCGTAGAGCGCCGTCCCCATCCCGTGATTGCCGCTGTGCGCGCCAGCGTCGAAGAGCAGCCGCCCGCGCAGGCCGGTGATCCGCCCATCGATGTCGGCGGCAAGCTCGACCTCGTAGACCTGCTCGCGGCTGTGGGCCGCGGCGGCGAGGTGCTCCCAGCGGTCCTCGATCCACTTGACCGGTGCCCCGGTGTGGAGCGCCAGCGCGGCGACGACCGCGTCCTCAGCGGAGAGGTGATCCTTTACGCCGAAGCTCCCGCCCACGTCCGGTGCGACAACTCGCAGCTCGCTCTCCGCGCGGCCGAGCACCTCCGCGAGATCCATCCGGGCGTGGTGGACGGACTGGAGCGACGCGACGAGCTCGATGCGACCGGTCAGCTCGTCAAGGCGGGCTAGCGCCCCGCGCGGCTCGATCGGGACGCCGGCCGACCGGCCCACGTGGAACCGGTCGCGGATGACGACCGCGGCGGCCGCGAACGCGGCGTCGACGTCGCCCGCCTCGACGCGTGTCCGCGCCATCACATTGTCGGGCCAGCCCTCGTGCAGGAGCACCGCGTCGGCGGCGAGCGCGGCGTCGACGTCCGGGAGGGCCGCGAGCGGCTCGTAGCCGACCTCGACGAGCCAGGCGGCGTCTTCGGCGCGATACGGATCGTCGGCCAGGACGACCGCCACCGGCTGCCCGACATAGAGCGCCCGGCCGTCGGCCATGACCGGGTTCGAGACCGAGCGCTGACCGGGGATGCACCAGCCGACAGGAAGCGGGCGCACGCCCATCCGCTCGAGGTCGGCCTGGGAGAACACGCCCGCCACGCCCAGCGACGCGGCTGCGGCGGAGGTGTCGATACCGACAACGGTCGCATGTGGGTGCGGGCTCCGCACGAAGGCCGCGTGGAGCGCGCCTGGCGCGGCCACGTCGTCCACGTACCGGCCGCCACCCCGCAGCAGCCGCGGCGCCTGGAGGATCCCGATCGCGCGGGGCTCGGCGCTCACCCGGCTGCCTCCCGCGCCGCCGCCACGATCGGCCCATAGCCGGTGCAGCGGCAGATGTTCCCCGCCAGGAGCTGACGCAGGCGGGGCTCGTCGGCGCCGGCCAACTCCGGCAGGAGCTCCACCAGCGAGACGAGGAAGCCGGGTGTGCAGAAGCCGCACTGGAGCGCGCCGTGGCGCCGGAACGCCTCCTGCAGCCGAGCCGCCCGACCGTCGGTCGTGAGCCCCTCCAGCGTCGTCAACTCGTGCCCGTCGGCCTGGGCGGCGAAGAGCAAACAGGCGCGGACGGCCCGACCGTCGAGGAGGATGTTGCACGCTCCGCAGACACCCTGCTCGCAGCCGACGTGGGTGGCTGTCAGGCCGAGCCCGTGGCGCAGGAAGTCCGACAGGAGGAGCCGCGGCTCGACCTCGGCCTCGACGGGATCGCCGTTAACGCGTGCCCGCAGGATCATGCCGCCCGCGCTATCGCCCGCTCGGCAGTCCGCCGGATCAGGTCGCCGGCCGCCGAGCGCCGGAAGTCGTCGGCCACTGCTTCGAGCTCGCCGTCCGGGCCGGTGACGAGCGGGCTGCCGGCGACGCCGCTCACCGCCACGCGCACACCGGCCGCGCTGGTGACGGCGGCCACCGCCACGATCGCGTGGGCGGTGAACGACCACGCGAGCTCCTCGAACGCCCAGCCAGTGCCGGGCGCGAACGCCGGGACGCGCACCTCGACCACGAGCTCGTCCGGCTCGCGGGCGGTCATGTGGGGTCCGGCGAAGAAGTCCGTCCCGGCGAGGGCGCGGGTTCCTCGCCGGCTCGTCAGCACGACCTCGCCTCCGCAGGCGGCAACGACGGCGGGCAGCTCGGAGGTCGGGTCGGCGTGGGCCAGGTTGCCACCGATCGTGCCGCGGTTTCGAGTCTGCGGGGTGCCGACGAACCGCAGCGCTTCGGCCATGATCGGGCACAGGTCGCTGCACTCGGGCGATCGCTCGACATCGCGCTGCCGGGCCAGCGCGCCGACCGCCAACTGGCCGCCGCGTCGCTCGACGTACGCGAGCTCGGCTACGTCGTTCAGGTCGACGACGATGAGCGGCTGGGCGAGGCGCATGTTCATCATCGGGACGAGGCTCTGCCCGCCTGCGAGCGGGGTGGCGTCATCGCCGTGCTCGGCGAGCAAGGCGAGCGCCTCCTCGAGCGACCCGGGCCGCGCGTACTCGAACGCCGCCGGCTTCACGCGCCCGCGCTCCCCCCCGGCATGTCGATCTCGGGCCCGCCGTTGATCGAGAAGCCGCCGTCGACGACCAGCGCCTGCCCGGTGATGAAGCCGGCGTCATCGGACGCGAGGAACGCGACGGCGGCGGCGATGTCATTGGCCGATCCCACCCGCGGCACCGGGGTGCGGGCGGCGTCCCAGGCGCGCATCCGCGGGTCGCTCGTCCAGCCGCTCGTGACCCCCATTCCCGCCGCGATCGAGCCGGGCAGGACGGCGTTCACGGTGACGCCAAACCGACCCAGGTCGACGGCCAGCGCCCGCGTCAGCCCGACGACGCCGGCCTTCGAGGCGCAGTAGGCCGGCATGGCCCGGAAGCCGACGGCGGCCGCGTTCGAGCTGATGGAGACGATCCGGCCGAACTCGCGCTCGCACATGGAGGTTGCCGCCGCGATGCAGCAGTTGCGGACGCCGGTCAGGTTGACACCGATCGTCCGCCGCCAGGCGTCCGATCCGCCGTCGCCGGGCACATCTTCGGCCTCGTAGACGCCGGCGACGTTCACGAGGATCTCGGGCTGCGAGGCGGACATCGCGCGCCGCACGGCCTCGAGGTCGGTCACGTCCACGGCCTCTCCGTCGTGCGCCGGCGCCGAGTCAAGGATCCCCACCTGGACGCCCTCTTCGGCCAGCCGGGCCGCGACGGCCGAGCCGATCCCCCCGGCACCACCGGTGACGACCGCCGTCCTGCCAGCGAGTCCGCGCACGCCGGCCTCGGGATCAGCCGACCAGCGGCCGGGTGTCGAAGTACTCGGCGAGCCGCGCGATCTTCCCGTGGCGGATCTCGGCCACGGCGGCAAACGGGAAGTCAAGCCGCCCGTCTGAGCCGGCCAGGCCGGCGGCGAAGAACCCTTCGCACAGGGCGACGTCGCCCTGATCCATGATCCGGGTGATCGTGATCCGGCAGTCCGAGAGGGCGGCCATCGCCGGCCGGGTCGCCTCGCGGATCGGCTCCCGGCCGACGATCGTCCCCTGCTTGAGCGGGTCATCCAGGACGCCGTCGTCGGTGAAGAGGTCGGCGAGCGTGTCCGGGTCGCCGTGCTCCCACGCCGCGAAGGATGCGGCAAGCGCCTCCGAGGCCGTCATGCTCACGGCGGCAGTATGACGCCAGGGCGCAGCGTCCGCGAAGGGCATTTCGCATGCCGGAAACCGGGGGTCGCGCCGGCCGGCGCGGGTAGCCTCGCCCAGTGGCCCGCCCGCCGCTTCATCCCAACGTGCGCCGCTCGCCGTACTTCGCCGAGACGGAGCGGGCCGGCTGCAGCGAGTACATGGTCTACAACCACATGTATATGCCGATTGCCTACGGGCGCGACCCGGAGGTCGACTACCGCGCCCTCACCGAAGCCGTCACCCTGTGGGACGTCGGCGCCGAGCGCCAGACGGAGCTGTGCGGGCCGGACGCCCTGCGCCTGGCTGACTACCTGTGCACGCGCGATCTGAGCGGCCTCGCGACCGACAAGTGCCGCTACACCCTCGTGTGCGACGAGCGGGGACAGATCATGACCGAGCCCATCGTTCTTCGGCCCTGGCGGGACGTCGTCTGGATCTCCCACGGCGACACCGACTTCACGCTGTGGGCGGCGGCGATCGCGGCGCACGGCGGCTTCGACGTCCAAGTCGGTGAGCCGGACGTCGCCCCCCTTCAGGTGCAGGGGCCGAAGTCGCGCGACGTCCTCGCGGCGGTCACCGACGCGGTCGAAGAACTGGAGTCGTTTAGCTGCCAAGTCGCGCAGGTGGCCGGCGTCGAGGCGGTCGTGTCTCGCACCGGCTGGAGCCGCGAGCTCGGGTATGAGATCTACCCGCTCTCGAGCGAGCGGGCGCCCGAGCTCTGGGCCGCGCTCCTCTTCGCCGGCGAGCCGCACGGCCTCCTCGTCACCGGGCCGAACCTGAACCGGGCGGTCGAGCAGGGCATCACCGACACGCACTATGCCGTCAACTCGGGCATGAACCCGTTCGAGGCGGGCGCCGGCCGCTTCGTCGACCTCGACGCCGGCGACTTCGTCGGCCGGGCGGCATTGCGCCAAGCGCAGGGGGCGGTGCGACGCCATACGCTCGGCCTGACGGTGGAGGAGGGAGCTCTGCCGCGGATGGAGACGTTCTGGCCCGTACGCGACGAGCGCGGAGAGGCCGGCGTGGTGCGGTGGGCGGCGCACTCGTACGCACTCCGAAAGGGCGCGGCGATCGCGCTTCTCGACGTGCGCGTCCAGCCCGGCGACTCGGTCGCGATCGACCACGAGCAGGGCTCGGCGACCGCGATCGCCGCGCCGCTCCCGCTGGTCGGTTAGTCCAGATCGAGCAGCACGGCCGGGTTGTGCTGGAGCATGCGCTCCAGGTGCTCGTAGGCGACGCCCTCGTCGAGCAGGCTGGCGACGAGCATCCGCATTCCCTCCGGGTGCGGCGGCGCGGACAGCTGACCGAGATCGGAGCCCAGGACGAGCCGGTCGCCGCCGAGCTCGATGATCCAGCCGGCCAGCTCGTGCGGGTTCTGCTCCCAAAAGATTGGCGAGACGCACGAGACGGCGACGTATTCCAGGTAGGCGCCCTTGGCGATCAGCTCCTTCTGGACGTCGATGTCGAGCTTGCAGAGCGCCCAGTTGGCGTGCGTGACGATGAACTTCTCGACGCCCGCCTCGTTGGCGGCGTCCTGGAGGGCGCGGATCTCGTCGACACTCAGGTGCCCGGTCGCGAGGCAGACGCCGGCATCCGCGACGACCTGAACGATGGTGCGCACCTCGGACTTGAGCTTCCCCTCGCCGTCAAGGATGGTGAGGCCTTCGCCGGCCATTTGGCGCATGGGACGGCCCAGCTGGGGATAGTCGGACATGCCGAAGTAGTCCGAGTGCCACTTGGAGTGATTGGACGGCATCCAGACGACGCGGGCCCCATAGTGGATCGCCGACTCGGCCACGTACGGGTCAAGCCCGCCCGCCGAGCGGTTCAGGACGACGGCGCCGATCGGCTCGATGGGCTGGTCGGCGAACTGCTTCCTGACGTGGTAGGCGCGGCCAGCCGTCTGCGAGTCGTGGTCCTTCAGGACGTAGCCGCGCATCCCGTACTCGAGCCCGATCTTCGCCAGGTCGGCGTCATCGATCGGGCGCCGGAAGAGCGCGGGGTGCGTGTGCGCGTGCATGTCGATCGCGCCGCGCAGCAGGTCGAGGTCGGGGCGTGCACCGGGCATCATCGGGCAGAATTCCAGGCCGGGGCGCGGCGCCCCGGCACTTTTCATCCAGCGGAAGCGCTCATCGCCATCATCGACTGCGCGATACATGGGGCGTGTCGTCGACACAAAACGACGCGCAACGCCCAGCCGTTGACAGTCGGCCCCCCCGGGACTGCTAGCGGGCGAGTGAGTAGGAAAGGGTGCTGTCGGCGGACTCGACCGCACGCAGCATGCCCTCGAAGGCCTGTTCGGCCAGCCAGGCGTCCTGCTCTGCCCGGGCCCACTCCACCGCTTCATAAGGGCCGAGGGAGACCGCCCGGCGCTTGAGCTGCGTGCGCGCCGTCGCCACGACCGCGTCGAGGATGCCGATGATGACCGACGTAAAGACGGTGCCGACGAACGGTCCAGCGGCGTCGGCGATCCGCTTCCAGTTGCCCGGCCACCCGCAGCGCACCGCCGGAAAGGCTTCGAATGCCATCCCGTGGCTCTGGGTGGCGCCCATTCCGTGCCCGTCCCACTCGGCGGTCAGCCTCATGCCGGCGCTGCCGTCCCACGGCACGCCGGCCACTTCGATCACGAACCAGTCCGGCTCCTGCTCGCCGTCGGGGCGCGCCGAGGTCAGCATGTAGGAGGTCACGCCAGAGCCACTGCCGAAGTGCTTTTGGCCGGAGAGCAGCCAGCCGTCGCCGTCGTCTGCTGGACGCGCCACCGCCTTGGTGTTGGCGATGTCACCGCCGCTGCCAGGCTCCGAGGTGATTGTGCCGAACCACGCGCCGGCCTTGGCGTGCTCGCCGTGCCTGCGCCGCTGGTCGGCCCAGGCGTCACGGTGCGGCTCGTCGGCTTGCGGGCTCGCGAGCCAGAACGACAGCACCGCCGGGTGCATCGAGCTGACGAGGGCCACGGATGCATCGCCCGCGGCGAGAACACGGAGGATGCCCGCGATGGGGCGGGTGGACGCCTGGACGCTCTCGAAGAGGCCGCCGTCCTGCAGCGAAACGCCGGTCAGCAGGAAGCCCGTCTCGGCCAACCTGGCGAAGTCGGCCGGATCGAGGTGGCGGCGACGCTGGCGATCATGGCGGTCATCCGCGAAGTCAGCGGCGATCGCCGAAACCCTGTCACGGACGCGCTTCGTCTCTTCCGCCGTGGAGGCTTCCACTGCCCGCGACACTACCGGCTTCGGACGGCGAGCGCGGCCGCCGCAAAAGATTTCGGAGTTTCCCTCCCAACGCGGAGCTCAATCGAGGCATCCCTGGACGCCGCTGGGGGTTGCGAAGGCGGAGGTTCGATTCCCACCAGGCGCATGTTCGCGTAGCCGGCCGGTCGCCAGGCACGCCGCCCGCCCGACCCCGCGGGGTACGCCATGATCGTCTCCGACCACGGGTTCACACGAGGTGAGGTAGCCGCCGCTTCGCTCCCTCGGCGGCGGCGCGATCGGCCTTGCGTGAAAAGAACGCAAGTGCCTCCTCCATGGCGGCTCGTGCTTCATCGCGGCGACCGCTCGCGTGAAGCACCTGAGCGAGTGTCGCCATGGCCTCGCCGCGCACTGACCACGAATCAGTTGCGTCAGTGATTGCAACCGCTTCGCGGGCCAACCGCTCCGCCTCCTCGAGGCGACTACGGCGCGCATCCACCAGCGCTCGGATTTGGCGCGACTCTGACTGGGTGACGAAGTCGTCGTCGGCACCGAGCCGGCCCGCTTCTATTGCGATTTCCTCCGCCTCTTTCCAGCGGTCGAGCTCCAGCAGCGCGCGCGCCAGGTAGCAGCCCACTGTCGACCGGAATCCCTGCTCATCCATCTTGCCGAGCTCCTCGTAGGCCTCGTGGGCGACGGCCTCCGCGGCGGCCGCGTCGCCCGCGGCCAACTCCACGTGGGCCTCGATCTGGGCCGAGGAGTTTGCCATGAGCAGATGGCCGTACTCGCGGAGCAGTTGGCGGCCGCGGCGGACATCTCGGCGCCCCTGGTCGAACTCTCCTTGACGGGCGCGATGGAAGCCGAGCGCGGCGAGCAGATACGGCTCCGTCGACGTTCCTTCAGCACCCCTCAGCAGACGTCTACAAACCTCGATTCCCTCGTCCGCTGGAAGATGTCCCCATGCCTCCTGAACCGCCCGGATTCCGATGATGCGGCGCTCGAGCCGCCGATGGCCCGAAGCCTGCGCATAGTGAACTGCACGCTCGTAGGCAGGGGCGGCATCAGTTGTACGACCAATCCAACTCCGCACCATCGCGACGAACTCCCAGGCTTCGGCCAGACCGGCCTCGTCCCTGGCCTGTTCCAGGATCGGGATCTCCCGCTCAATTTCATCGAGCATGGCGAACTCCCCAGCGGCCACATTGTTGTACGCGGCCACGAGGCCGACGCGGCCGCGCGCGGCCGAGGCGTCGCCCCGTTCCGCCACGGCTTGAAAGGCGACCCGGGCATCGTCGAACCGCCCGGTGCCGATCAGCGCGTAGCCCAGATCAATGAGGACGTCTGCCCGCCGCTGCGAATCTGCAGCAAGCAACCGGCTGGCGCGCGAGAGGAGGTTGACGGCCGCGGACAGATCTTCGCGCTCGCTGGCCCGTCGTCCGGCGTCCGCGAGTCGGGCCCCCGCTCGCTCGCTGAGTGAGACCGCATCCGATCCGAAAACCCCCACCTCCTGGGCATAGCGATACGCCTGCTCGAGGTGGTAGCCAACGATCTCGTCCAACTCCCCCAGCCCTCGCCCGTGTACTTCCAGCCACTCGGCGAACTGCAGATGCAGTCCCGCGCGCACGGTCTTGGGAAGCGCGTCGTAGGCGGCGTCGCGGATCAGCAGGTGCCGGAAGCGAAATGCCTCGTCGCCGGGCAGTTGCGCGGTGTCCGGCCGGACGAGCTCCTTGCGCACGAGGCTGAGCAGCCGCTCCCCCACCCGCGGCTCACCGGTCGCCAGCGCTTCCACCGCTCTACGGTGGAACACCTGACCCTCGATCGCGCCGCGCTCGAGCACGGCCCGCTCCGGCACGTCGAGCTGGTCGAGGCGGGCGGCCAGCAGCGCCTGGATGGTTGGGGGCACCGCCACGTCGCTCCCGCCAGCCTCCTCCATGAGCGCCAGCATCTCTTCGACGAACAGCGGGTTGCCGTCCGCGGCCGTGCGTATCCGGTCGCGCAACTCGCCGTGCGGCGCTCCGAGGGAGTCGATCAGCCGGTCGGTCTCCTCGGGGGTCAGGGACTCGAGCAGAACCGTTGTCGCGTTGAGGCTGCCGCCCGCCCAGCTGGGCCGGCGGTCGAGCAAGTCCGGCCGTGTCACGCAGATCAACAGGATCGGCGCACCGCGGCTCCAGTGGGCGATGTGCTCGATCAGGTCGAGGAACGCAGGCTCGGCCCATTGCAGGTCGTCCCAGACGACGACCAGCGGGCCGTCGCGGGCGAACTGCTCGAGTGTCCGGCGCACCGCCAAGGCGATTTCGGAGGCACTGGCGCCTCCGTCACCATCGCCGAGAAGCTCGCGCAGTGGTGCGTCGGCTTGCTGCTCGTCCGGCTGGACACCGAGTCCGCGCATCACCTCGATCACCGGCCAGTATGTGATGCCCTCGCCGTACGATAGGCAGCGCCCGCGAACCACCTGCGCCTCCACTCCGCGCAGGAACTCGGACACGAGCCGCGACTTTCCGACCCCCGCCGCGCCGAGCACGGTGAAGAGGTAACACGCGGCGTCGTCGCGGGCGTTCTCGAACGCATTCTGGAGCATGCGCAGCTGCCGGTCGCGGCCGATCATCTGTCCACCGTCGCGCCGGGTCGGCTCACCGGTGAGCGCCTCCAACCTGTATGCGTCGACCGGTTGTTCCTTCCCGCGAACCGCCAGCGGCTCGATCGGCTCGGCGGCGACGACGTCGCGCACCAGCCGGTGCGTCGTGTGGGAGATGAGAATTTCACCAGGGGCAGCGGCCTGCTGCAGTCGGGCCGCGAGGTTGACGACGTCGCCGGTCGCGAGCCGCTCCGCAGTCCCGACTACAACCTCCCCGGTCGCAATCCCGAGACGGGCCTGCACCCCCAGTTCCGGGAGAGCCGCCCGCATGTCGAGGGCCGCCCGCATGGCCCTCAGAGCGTCGTCCTCGTGTACCGCCGGCACGCCGAATACGGCCATGACGGCATCGCCGATGAACTTCTCCACGGAGCCGCCGTGCCACTCGACGATCTCCTTCATCCGCGCGAAATAGCGGGCCAGCAGTGCCCGCAGCGGTTCAGGATCCAGCCGTTCCCCAAGTGCGGTCGAACCGGTGACGTCGCAGAACACCACGGTCACGGTCTTGCGCTGCTCTCGAGCGGGTTGCGGAAGGGCCAGCGGTGCCGCACAGGCGTTGCAGAAGCGAGCGCCCTCCGGATTCACGTGCCCGCACTCGGGACAGATCATCTGGCCAGTCTACGGTTCAGCCACAAACGACGATCGCTGCCGGCACCCAGGATCGTCTACTTGCAAAGCAGTTGGCGGAGGTTCGAGGGCGGCTAGATCACCCTGTAGAGCTCGTATTCGATTGCCTTCGGGCCGGTGAGGCGTCCCCGCCCGAGAAACAGGCTCTCGGTGAGCCACGCGTAGCGCCCGGCGCCGACCTCGAACTGCGGCGCGATTCGCATGTACTGGTCGTCGAAGTCGGTGGCCTCGCCGGACGCGAGGGCGGAGAGGAAGCGCGCGCTTGAACGGATGAGGGCGAGGTCGTACCGAAACAGGACCACCTCGCCGTCATCCGTCAAGAGTTGCGCGCGCAGATCCTGCCGGCGGATGCCGTCGGGGCCGAGCCGGATCCAGTCGGTTCCGGGCATCGCCAGGGTGGCGTCGATGCGCCGCCCGCGGAGGGTCGCGCTCGTGACCTGCCAGCAGAGGCGCTCGCCGAGCGGAGACCCTCTGGTCGGTCCGAGCGGCCCTTCGATCGCTTCGGCATAGGTCATCTCGTACTCGAGCTCGATCATGCGATGGACCCTCCCTCCGCCGGGTCGAGGTGTCACGCTGCTTCGAAGATGCCCGGCTCGTAGTGCCCGGGCTCGACGCGGGAGGTGATCATCAGCCGATTCCAGGCGTTGACCGCCGTGATCGCGAAGAGGAGCTGGGCCAGCTCCTGCCCTCTGAAGGCGGCGTGTGCCGGCTCCCAGACGTCGTCCGGCACGTGGCTTCCGGACACCAGGGTCATCGCTTCGCAGAGCGCGAGGGCAGCCCGTTCACGTTCGCTGTAGAGCGGGCTCTCGCGCCACGCGGCGAGCGAGTAGAGCCTCTCCTCGCTCTCTCCGGCTGCGCGAGCATCCTTCCAGTGCATGTCGATGCAGAAGGCACACCCGTTGATCCGTGAAGCATGGAGTGCGACGAGGTCGCGGAGCCGACGCTCGAGCTCGATCGACCGCTCGAGCCGGAACATCGCCGCGTACGGCCTGGGAGCCTCGTCGGCAAGCTGGAGCCGACCGGCGGGAATGGGCTTGGTCATTGCGGTTCTTCCCTTCTGTCACTGTCGTTGCCGTGGGTGCAGCCCTCGTTTCGTCCGGCGCCGTTGGCGGCGGCCGTCATGCTGCCATCGCCATTCCGGCTCGGACTCGGGCGAGGTCTGGGTTGTGCATGTGTGTCAGTCCTTTCGGGGTCGATCACGTCCCGAGACGACGACGGCCGGCGGGCTGTGACACCCCGCTGCTGTCGCACCCCGCCGGCCCGTCGTCACCAACGAGCTCTGGCGGCCTGGGAGCTGCGCTGGACAAGCTGGCGCGAGGGCTTCCGCGAGATGGCGTGATCCGAAGGGCGAGGCGTCACAGAGGGTGCGGCTCGTTCGTCTTGGAGACCATGCCACCCAACCCATCATCCTCGCGAGTCGTCGTCGCCGACCTCGGCGCACTGCGCCGCGAGATGAGGCCCGGAAGACGCTGATGCCGTCGCGGATACAGGACTACGGGCTCCTCGGCGACACGCACGGGGTGCGACCCGCGGGCAGGCCTGCGTCGCTGCGCTGCTCGGCGCACATGCAATCCGACCTCACGTCCGCGTCCTCTTCCACGTTCTCTTGGGGACGGAGCACCTGCGCCGTCGCTAGACCATCGAGCCGAGGAGACCCCGCCATGCCGACCGACCGCCACCTTCCGTACCGAGTTCGCCCTCTACCCGCCGAGCTTGTCGACGAGGTGCGTGCCACTCGCCGCTCGCCCGACTATGGCCATCCCGTACACGCACAGCTCGCGGAGGGACGCGCGCCGTGCCGCGTATGCCTGGAGAAGTTTCGACCCGGCGAGGATCGGCGGCTCCTGCTCACGTACGACCCGTTCCGCGAGGTCGCCGCCGGGCTACCGCTACCCGGCCCGATCTTCATCCACGAGGATCGGTGTTCGGCCTGGCTCGATGAAGGTCTGCCGGCCAGTCTCATCGACGACCGGCTGACGCTGACCGCCTACGGTTCCGGCCGATCGCTGGTCGACGAAGCCCGGACCTCGAGCGCGGACGAAGTGTTCGAAGCGCTCGAGCTCTTCGCACACCAGAGGTGCGAGTACGTTCACGTCCGTTCAACACCCGCAGGCTGCTTCCTTCTCCAGCTCGACCGCGTCGACCGCGGTCCGATCTAGAGGCCGACGGCCCGCATCCGCCGCTCGAGCTCGGCGGGGACGACCCGGCGCTCGCGCAGGACCCATCCCAGGCCGCGCACCGCCTCGAGAAGACCGCGACGCGCGCGGCGGTCGGTGACGCCGCGCGCCGCTGCCCGGAGCGTGATCGCCGCGACGGCGCGGAGCGGCCGCCGCAGCCACACGAACCAGAGCGCGTTGCGCACCTCGAGCACGTCGCGTCGTGTGCTGTCCCGGGCCGAGGAGGGGTGGTGATGGGCGACGATCTCGGGGACGTACAGGCACAGCCATCCGCACCGGGCCAGGTCAACGGCCAGGAGGCGCTCTTCGCCCTGGATCTGCCAGCGGCGGTGGAAGCCGCCGACCGCGAGCAGCGCCTCCCGGCGGGCGACGGCACCGCAGGCGATGAACCCGAGCACCGGGCGGCCGGGGAGACCGCCGCCGTCGAGCGGGCTGCGGGCCATGGCGGTGCACGTCGGGTCCTCCCGCTCCCCGTCCCCGACGACGACCCGCGCGGCGACGAGGCCGACCTGCGGGTGGTCGTCGAGCACCGCCATCGCCCGGGAGAGCGCGCCCGGCGCCCACCACGAGTCGTCATCCGCGAACGCCACGTAGTCGCCGGCGAGCGCCGCGGCGCCGATCGTGCGGGCCTCGGCTCCGCGGTTACGGTCGAGCGGGATCACCGTCACGTCGGGATACTCCCGCGCGACCGCCGCGGCCGTGCCGTCCCTCGAGCCGTTGTCGACGACCACGATCCGCGGCCGTTCCGGGAGCGCCTGCAGTCGGTCGAGGGTGCGGCGCAGCGACCCGAGCCGATCCCGGGTGACCACGACGACGGCGGGGCGCGGTTCCTCCACGTGCCCCTCACTGCCCATCCCCGTCCGCACTGAACCCGCATTCCTCCGGGAGTGTTTGCGCAGACGGTTCGTGTGGAAAGTGATTCACCGTCTAGAAACGGGCGTCCCCCTCGCGGGGGTGCGCCCGTTTTGCGTCTTCAGAAGCGAGACGGGAGGTCACGTGCGGGTCCTCGGAGTGAACGCCGTCTTCCACGATCCCGCCGCCGCGCTCGTCGTGGACGGCATCACCGTGGCCGCGGCCGAGGAGGAGCGGTTCACGCGCCGCAAGCACGGGAAGCTGCCGGTGCCGTTCTCGACCTGGGAGCTGCCGGAGCAGGCCGCGGCCTGGTGCCTACGCGCGGCCGGCCTGACCCCGCAGGACCTCGACGCCGTGGCCTACTCGTACGACCCGGCGCTCGCGCCGCCCCTGAACGGCGACCCGACGGCCCACGCCTGGGAGGGACTGCGGACGCTCTACGCGCAGCGCGCCCCCCAGTTCCTGCGCAGCGCGTTGCCGGGGCTCGACCCCGGGATCGTCCGCCACGTCCCCCACCACGTCGCCCACGCCGCCTCGGCGGCCCTGGCGGCGCCGTTCGACGGGAGCTGCGACGTGCTCGTGCTCGACGGGCGCGGGGAGCGGACGTCGTCGCTCGCGGGCGTCTACCGCGACGGAGGGCTCGAGATACTCGCGGCCCAGCCGTTGCCGCATTCGCTGGGACTGCTGTACGAGGACGCCACCGAGCACCTCGGCTTCATGCGCTCGAGCGACGAGTACAAGGTCATGGCGCTCGCGTCGTACGGCCAGCCGCGCCATCTCGAGCACCTGCGCTCGGCGGTGCGCGCGGACGGCGGCGGGTACGTCGTCGAGCCGGTGTCCTGGGAGAAGCTCGCGCCCCGCCGCGACGGGCGTCCGCTGGGCGACGCCGAGGCCGATCTCGCCGCCAGCCTGCAGCGGCGGCTCGAGGAGGTCGAGCTCGAGCTGATCCACTGGCTCCAGGACCGCACCGGCAGCCGCCGGCTGGCGCTGGCGGGCGGCGTTGCGCTGAACTGCGTCGCCAACTCGCGCCTGTGGACGGCCGGCCCGTACGACGAGATCTGGGTGCAGCCGGCCTCCGGCGATGCGGGCACGGCGCTCGGCGCGGCGCTGCACGTCGCCCAGGAGGGCGGCGACGACGTGCGGCCGATGGGGTCGGCCGCGCTCGGGCGGGACTGGAGCGACGAGGAGGTCGAGGCGTGCCTGCGCCAGGCCGGGGTGGGCTACGAGCGGCCCGCCGACGTGGCCGAGGAGACGGCCCGGGTGCTCGAGGCCAACGGCGTCGTCGGCTGGTTCCAGGGCGCGAGCGAGTACGGGCCGCGGGCGCTCGGCCATCGCAGCCTGCTCGCGAACCCGGCCGACGCCGACAACCTGGAGCGGCTGAACGACATCAAGGGCCGGGAGCAGTTCCGGCCGGTGGCGCCGATGGTGAAGGCGACCCGGGCGGACGAGATCTTCGCGGGGCCGCTTCCCAGCCCCTACATGCTCTTCGTGCACATCGTCGGACGGGAATGGCGGGAGCGGATCCCGGCCGTCGTTCACGTCGACGGGACCGCCCGCGTCCAGACCGTCGATGCGGACATGGAGCCGCTCGTGTTCCGGATGCTCGACGCGTTCGAGCGCCGCACCGGCCTGCCGGTGGTCGTGAACACGAGCTTCAACACCGCCGGCCGGCCGATGGTCGACCATCCCCGGGACGCCCTCGAGTGCTTCGGCTCCACGCCGGTCGACCTGCTCGCGATCGGCCCGTTCGTGGTGCGGCGAGGGGAGGCGGCGTGACGGTCGCCGACATCGTCATCCCGACCACGGGGCGGCCCTCCCTCGGGGCGCTCCTCTCCTCGCTCGCGCCCGAACACGAGCGTCTGGGCGGACGCGTGCTGGTCGTCGACGACCGGCCCGGCGGCCCGCCTCTGCCGGTGCCGCCGTGGACGGAGGTCGTCCGCGGGCGCGCCCGTGGGCCGGCCGCCGCGCGCAACGACGGCGCACGGGCCGCGGATGCCGAGTGGGTGGCGTTCCTCGACGACGACGTGCAGGTCATGCCCGGATGGGCGGACACGCTCGCCGCGGACATCGCGGCGGCCGGCGACGACGTCGCCGGTATCCAGGGCACGGTTCGCGTGCCGCTGCCGTCCGGCCGGCGGCCGACGGACCGGGAGCGGAACGTCGCAGGTCTCGAGCGGGCGCGCTGGGCAACTGCAGACATGGCATTCCGTCTTGCCGCGCTCGAGGCAGCCGGCGGCTTCGATGAGCGCTTCCGGCGGGCGTACCGGGAGGACGCAGACCTGGCCTTGCGTCTCCTGGCCCGCGGCTGGAAGCTCACGCGAAGCCGCCGGCGCGTCCTTCACCCGGTGGCCCCCGCGTCGCCGTGGATCAGCGTCCGGCTGCAGGCCGGAAACCGCGACGACGTCCTCATGCGCCGGATCCACGGGCGCGCATGGCGCCGCCACGCCGGCGCGCCGCGCGGGCGACTGCGCCGCCATGTCGCGATCACCGGCGCCGGGCTTGCCGGGATCGCCGCGCAGGCGGGGGG
>JBKPMQ010000034.1:0-3283 GCA_046732235.1 Actinomycetota bacterium | reverse complement strand
GGGCCAGCTCGCCCGCGATCGCGAGGCCGAGCCCGCTGCCTGACGCGTTCCCCTGCGGGCCGCGCCAGAAGCGCTCGAACAGGTGCCGCTGGGAGTCGGCGTCGATCCCGGGGCCGTCGTCGGAGACCGTCAGCATGACATGGCCGTCGTCGGCCCCGACCGCGACCCGCACCTGCGTCCCCTCGGGGTTGTGGCGCACGGCGTTGTCCACCCGCACCCGCCCGATCTGCTGCACCCGCTGCTCGTCGCCGATGCCGTGTGGCAGGCCGCGGGGCGGCCGCGCCAGCACCACCCGGCTGCCGTGGCGGGCGGCCAGGCCGCGGAACTCGCGCACCAGTCCGCGCGCGGCGGCGGCCAGGTCGACCGGCTCGCTGCCCACCTCCACGGCGCCGGAGTCGAGCCGCGACAGGTCGAGCAGGTCGGTGGCGAGCTTCGTCAGCCGCGACACCTGCTCGCGCATCGTCAGCACGAACTCCTCGCGCGTCGCCGGGTCGAGATCCTCCTCGGCCAGCAGCTCCAGGAACCCGCCCAGCGAGAAGAGGGGCGTGCGCAGCTCGTGCGAGGCGTTGGCGATGAAGTCCTTCCGGGCCCGGTCGACCTGCCCCAGCCGCTCCTGCATGATGTCGAACGAACGGGACAGGCGCCCGAGCTCGTCCGGGCTGTCGTCCCCGATCGGCTCGTCGAAGCGGCCGGCGGCGATGCGGCTCGAGGCCGACTCGAGCTTGCCGAGCCGGCGCGACACGGCCAGCGCAAGCCCCCAGCCCACAACCGTCGCGACGGCCAGCGCGAGACCGGTCGCGATCAGGATGCGGCGCTCGACCAGCGAGGCTGCGGTGTTGACGTCGCCGACGCCCTGGGCGAGCAGCACCACCCCGTCGTCGCCGTTCACGGGAAAGGCGACCACGACGCCGCCTCCGGGCGTGCGGCCACGCTCGATCCCGCCCCGGGCCGCGGCGCGGACGATGCGGCTGTTGACGGGGAGCACCGGATGCGTCCCGCCCGCAGGGACGAGCCTGCCCCCCAGCCGCAGGTAGCCGGTCGCGCTGCCGTTCGCGATATGGGCGGTGTGGAGCAGGGCTTTGCGGACGTGCTCACCGCTGGCGAACGCCGTCGTCAACCCATGCGCCCTCTGCTGGCCGCGCGCGATCACCTCAAGATGCGCCTGCCGATCCGAGATCAGGTTCTGGCGCAGGCTGGGGACGACGTAGAGGAAGACGACGCCCATCGCGCACGCGACCACCCCGGTGAGCACCACCACCAGCCGGAGCCGCAGCGACCGTAGCGCGCTCACGGTGCCTCAGCTCGTGTCGCGGAACCGGTACCCGACGCCGCGTACCGTGAAGATGTAGACCGGCTCGCGCGGGTCGGGCTCGATCTTCTCGCGCAGGTGGCGGATGTGGACGTCGATCGTGCGCGGCTCGCGGTAGGCCGAGTCGCCCCACACCGCCTCGAGCAGCGCCTGGCGCGTGTACACGCGCCCGGGATGCAGCGCGAGCGTGTGCAGCACCTCGAACTCGACGTAGGTGAGCTGCACCGGCTCGCCCGCCGCGGTCACCGTGCGCTTGGCGGGGTCGATCGCGAGCCCGTCCGCCATGATCGCGCCGTCGGACTGCTCCCGCCGCTCGGCCACGAGCGTCGCCCGCCGCAGCACCGCCCGGATGCGGCTGCGGAACTCGCGGATCGAGAACGGCTTCGTGATGTAGTCGTCGGCTCCGAGCTCGAGGCCGAGCACCTTGTCGACCTCGTCATCGCGCGCGGTGAGCATGATGATCGGGACGGCGGAGTCGGTTCGCAGCCGCCGGCACACCTCGAGGCCGTCCACGCGCGGGAGCATCACGTCGAGCACGACCAGGTCGACCGGCTGCTCCGAGAACCGCTTCAGCGCCTCCTCGCCGTCGCGCGCCTGCACCACCCGATATCCCTCCCGCTGGAGCGGATATGTGAGCAGCTTCTGGATCGACTCCTCGTCGTCCACGAGCATGATCGTGGCCTCGGTTTGCACGTGTGTGCGAATCGTACGCGACCCGTCCGCCGGGGCTACTGCGACCCGTCGCGTCTGCTATAAACGCCGCTTCGGTGGCTGCTCCCCCACGCAGAAGGCCCGTCCGCCGCGGGCCGCACCGACCGCTCGTGTCGTGGCCGCTCCACGCGCTCCTGCTCGGGGTCTCCCTGCTGGTGCCGCTGGTCGCGCTGCTGACGCTCTACCAGCCGACGGCGCCGTTGCCGCCGTCCTCGCCGCTCCAGTTCAGCGGCACGGCCGCGGCCAACCTGACGGGCCGCGTCTCGACCGCCGAGCGCGAGAGCACAGGCCCCTGCTGCGAGCCCGGCAGCCCCGGCGAGCTGGCGGCGGCCGACTGGGTCGAGGCCAACCTGAAGGGGTTCGACCCCAACCCGCGCCGGATCGTGTTCGCCACCGACCTCCCCTGGGAGCCCGAGCCGGTGCCGATGACCGACGTGATCGCGTTCCGGTCCGGGCACTCGCGCGAGATCGTGGCCGTGATCGTGCACCGCGACGGGTCGACACCGTCCGACCTGGCAGGGACCGGCATCCTGGTCGAGCTCTCGCACGTGCTGCAGAGCGTCCCCCACGACCGCGGCATCGCGCTCGTGTCCACCGACGGCGGCACGACGGGCGGCCAGGGCGCCGCCGCCCTCGCCACCCGCTGGCCGCTCGCGCCCCGGATCGTGGCCGCGATCGTCATCGACGATGCGGCCGGGTCGGCGGACACGCCGCTTCGGATCGTCACCCGGCCCGGCGCGCCCCGCGGCGTCTCGCCGACGCTCTATGCGGCGGCCCGGCAGTCGATCTCGACCTGGTACGGCAGCCCGGCCGGCATCCCCGGCGCCTACGACCAGCTCTCCGGCTACGGCGTCCCCTACGCGCCGGGAGAGCAGGGGGCGCTCCTGGCGCACCGGGTCTCGGCGCTCGCGATCAGCGCAGTGCGCGGCCACGCGGCCACCGGGCCGCTGACCAATCTCGACGCCGGCCAGCTCGGCCGGCTGGGGACGACCGTGGCGAACCTGGTCGCCGAGCTCGACGGCGCGCCCACGATCGAGCGCGACGGCTCGCCGGTGCTGCTGCTGTCCGGGAAGGTGATGCGGGGCTGGCTGGCGGAGGCGTCGATGGCCGTCCTCGTGGCGCCGTTCGTCGCCTGCGTGCTCGACCTCGTGGCCCGGCTGCGGCGGCGGCGGGTGGCGCTCGCGCCGGGCCTGGTCGCGTTCGTCTGGCGCGCCGCCGCCTGGCTCGTCACGCTGGTGGCGCTGTGGCTGCTCGCGGCCGCCC
>JBKPMQ010000033.1:0-19413 GCA_046732235.1 Actinomycetota bacterium | reverse complement strand
TAGCCGAGCTCCGCCGCGGCCCCGCGGAACGATCCCGCCTCGGCGACGGCCCGCAGGGTGGCCAGGTGGCGGGGCTCGATGCCGAGCCAGCGCGGCTCGCCGCCGGTCACGCCAGGATCCCGCTCCAGTGCGGGCCGACGGCGGCCAGCACGGCGTCTATGGCGTCGTCGCCGCGGTCGCGGTCGTCCGGCAGGTAGGCGAGCGGGTCGTCCAGGAGCGGCCCGGTGCCGAGCACGCCCTCGAGCGTCGCGTGCATGCAGTACGCGGAGTAGGTACGCCCGTAGCCGCCCTCCTGGACGAGCACGAGCCGGCCGTCGCAGTGCTCGTCGGCGAGCCGCCGGGCGGCGGCGCCGAGGTCGCGGAAGCCGGCCATCGAGACGCACATGCGGCCGTTGGGGTCGTACTGGCTCGCGTCCTGGCCGCACGCGATCACGAGCAGGCCGGGCTCGAACGCGCCGAGGAGTGGCTCGACCACGCGCGCCCATGCCCGCCGGTAGCCCTCGTCGCCCGTCCCCACCGGCAGCTCGATGTTCACGTTCCGGCCGGCGCCTTCGCCCTTCCCGAGCTCGTCCGGGGCGCCCGTCTGGGGATGGTGCGGCCCCCACGAGCCGTGCCGCATGTGAAGGGAGATCGTCGCGACGTCCGGCCGCGTCCAGAAGCACTCCTGGGTGCCGTTCCCGTGGTGCACGTCCCAGTCGACGATCGCGACCCGGTCGACGCCGCGCCGTCGCGCGAGCTCGGCGCAGAGTGCGGCGTTCGAGAACAGGCAGTAGCCGTCCGCCTGGGCCGGCTGGGCGTGGTGGCCGGGCGGGCGCACGAGCGCGTACGCGTGGACGCAGTCGCCGGCGAGGACGGCCTCGGTCGCCGCGAGCGCCGTGCCCGCCGATCCCAGCGCCGCGCCCCAGGAGGCGGGCACGATCGGAGTCGACTGGGTGAGGATCGCGGGCGCGCCGGCGCAGGCCGCCTCGACGGAGTCGATGTAGTCCGGGGCGTGGATGAGCTCGAGCTCCTGGCGAGTGGCGTGGCGGCCGTCGTGCCACTCGAGCTGCCCGGCGATCGGCCCGTTCCGCAGCGTCGAGCGGATGTTGCGGATCCGCTCGGGATTCTCCGGATGCAGCTCGGGGACCTCGATCAGCGGCGTCGGCCCCTGGTCGAACATGCCCGCCCCGGTGTCGTGGGCGAGCGCCTCGTCGTGCCAGTAGACGCGCATCGCTCGATCCTACTAGTCCCTCGACCATGGCCGAGATGGAGCAGTGCTGGGGCCAGGCCCCGCGGCCCGGGGCCCGGCCCCGGTGATCGGTGCTAGGAGGGCTGGAGCTCCGAGCTGGAGCCGATGATGTGCCGCAGGTCGCGCTTCGCGATCGCCTTCGTCGAGACGGGCGAGGCGACGTGGATGCTCACGACGTACGTGTCGGGGCCGGACGTGAACACGCCGGCGATGTGGCCCGAGTGAGATGCGTGGTTGCGGTCGTACCAGCGCACGACGTGCCCGGCGATCTTCTCCGAGCCGGGCTCCTCTCCGCCGAAGCACGGGACGCCCTCGCACCGGGGCGGGAACGTCCCCGCCGGATACCCCTCGAACACGACGTGCACGAGCTGGCCCTCCTCGAGCCATGCGTACCCGAGCTGCCACTGGTGCTGCTCGACGCGGGCGGTGTTCCACTGGCCGCGGATCATCGCGTCGACCGGGCTCGGCATCCAGCCCGGGCACCACACCGGCATGCCGACCTTGTCGGTCCAGGTCTGCCAGCTCGCCTTCCAGGCCTTGGCACATCCCGAGGGCGCCGCCGCTTTGGATCCCGCGCCGGATGAACCGGATCCGCACGACGCGGCCGTGACGGCAACCGCTACGAGGAGTACCATTGCGCCGCGATGCCAGAGCCTGTCGGCAGCGAACGGATTCGTAGGCGGCGCGCTTGCTCCCATCCGCTCGTGATGGTAAATACCCCATCTCGCGCCCGCGCCGGTTCGGCTCGGGGGAGCGCTCTTAATCCGCAGTGGGAGGAGAATTCATGAGAAGTGTTTCAGGCCGCGGCATGATGGTCGCGGCCGTCGCGCTCTCGCTCGCCGTTGCCGCAGGCTGCGGTTCGGGCGGCGGCAGCAGCGGCGGGGGGAGCGGCGGAGGCGGCGGCAGTGCGACGCCGGTCAACTCGTCGACCTGCGCGCCCCCCGTGGGCAAGGGCCAGTACGAGATCGTCTCCGACCTCCCGATGCAGGGCGCCTCGTCGCACCAGACGAAGCAGATGGTCCAGGCCATCGAGATGACCCTCGAGCAGAACAACTGGAAGGCCGGGGACATCACGCTGCAGTACCAGGCGTGCGACGACTCGACGGCGCAGGCCGGCACGTGGGACTCCGCGACCTGTAGCGCCAACGCCAACGCATATGCGCAGGATCCCTCCGTCATCGGCAACATCGGGACGTTCAACTCCGGGTGCGCCGAGCTCGAGGCTCCGGTGCTGAACCGCGCCCCCGGCGGCGCCGTGGCGATGGTGAGCCCCGCCAACACATGGCCGGGGCTGACGCAGAAGACGAAGACGCCCGGTGAGCCGGAGAAGTACTTCCCGACCGGCAAGCGCAGCTACGCGCGCGTCGTCGCCGCCGACAACTTCCAGGGCCCGGCGCTTGCGCTGACCGCCCAGCAGCTGGGCGTGAAGAGCGTCTACATCCTGAACGACAAGCAGGCCTACGGCCTCGGCGTCGCCACGTACTTCCGGGACGCGGCCAAGAAGCTCGGCATCGAGATCAAGGGCTTCGCCGCGTACAACACGAAGACGGGGACGAACTACCAGGCCCTGATGCAGCAGATCGGCTCCACGCACCCCGACGCGATCATGGTCGGCGGGCTGATCTGCGAGAACGGCGGACAGCTGATCAAGGACAAGGTGTCCGTGCTCGGCCCCAACACCGGCAACGTCAAGCTCCTTCTGCCGGATGGCTTCACGACCCAGTCGACCATCGACGAGGCCGGCGCCAAGAACGCCGAGGGCCTGTACGCGTCGGTGGCCGGCGTGCCGCCGGACCAGCTGAAGGGCGCCGGCGCGACGTTCGTGAAGGACTTCACCGCCAAGTACCACCCCGATGCCCTCGACCCGTACACCCCATACGCGGCCGCGGCAACCCAGGTGCTGCTGAACGCCATCAAGGCGTCTGACGGCACCCGGGCGAGCATCTCCTCGCACCTGTTCGGCGTCACGGTGCAGGACAGCGTCCTGGGGACGTTCACCATCGACCAGAACGGCGACACCAACCAGGGCTCGATGACGGTTGACGTCGCGAAGGGCGGCAAGCTCGTCACCTACAAGGTGCTGACGCCGCCGTCCAACCTGGTGGAGGTCTTCCACTAGGCATGGAGCCGACCGGGGAGCGCCGCCGGTGACGACCCGCGCCCAAGCCGCGCGGCGCCCGACGTTGGCGGCGCTCCCTCGGTTTTCCAAGCAGATCAACCGCGTCGCCACGTGGGCGATCGTCGGTCTGTTCGGTGTGTGGGTGGTGGGGAACTTCCTGCACTCGCCCGAGCAGTTCATCAGCGTCCTCCTGCTCGGCATCACCCTGGGGGCGATCTACGCGCTGGTGGCGCTGGGATACACCCTCGTCTACGGAATCATCGAGCTGATCAACTTCGCGAACGGCGACGTGTTCATGCTCGGGACGATGGTCACGATCACCGTCGCCAACGGCTGGCTGGGGCTGAACGGCAGTCAGGCCTGGTATGTGACCGTGCCGTTCGTGCTGGTCGCGCTCGCTGCGGCCATGGCGTTCTGCGGTGCTCTCAACGTGAGCATCGAGCGGATCGCCTACCGGCCGCTCCGCAACGCGCCGAAGCTCGCACCGCTGATCACGGCGATCGGCATGTCGTTCCTGCTCCAGAACGTGGGCGCCGCCATCTGGGGGTTCAACGAGCGGCCGCTGACGTCCACCGGTACGAGCATCTTCCCGGCCGACACGCTGTTCAAGGTCGGCGGCGTCCCGTACCAGGCCAAGTCGCTCATCGTCGTTTTGACCACCATCCCGGTGCTGCTCGTGCTCAGGTACCTGGTGCAGCGGACCAAGCAGGGCAAGGCGATGCGCGCCGTTGCCCAGGACATGGATGCGAGCCGGATGATGGGCATCGACGTCGACCGCACCATCGCGTTTACGTTCGCGCTCGGTGGCGCCCTGGCTGGTGCGGCCGGGACGCTCTTCGTCATGTTCCAGACCTCGACGCGATTCGACCTCGGCTTCCAGCTCGGCCTGTTCGCGTTCACTGCCGCCGTCCTTGGCGGCATCGGCAACCTCACCGGCGCAGCGCTCGGGGCGCTCGTGATCGGTCTCATCCAGGCCTTCAACGAGGGCCTCTCCTGGCACACCCCGGGGTCGGACTGGACGCAATCGATCACCTTTGCCATCCTCATCCTCGTGCTCGTGTTCCGGCCGCAGGGGCTGCTGGGCGAGGCCGTGGCGGACAGGGCATGATGGAGCGCCTCGGCCTGGGTGATGCGTGGTCGCGGGTGCCGAAGCGGGTGCGGCGGGCCCTGCTGCCGGCCGTCGTTCTCGTCCTCCTGATCTTCTACCCGTCGTACTACAGCGACGTCACGTCGCTGATCGGGACGAACAGCACGGAGTCGCAGCTCATTCCCACGGTGCCGACGATGGTGATCATGACCGTCTACGTCATCATGGCCCTCGGGCTGAACGTCGTCGTGGGCTACGCCGGCCTGCTCGACCTCGGGTACGTGGCGTTCTACGCCGCCGGCGCATATGTCGCCGGGTGGTTCGCGACGCAGCAGTTCTCGCCGCACAACGTCCACATCCTGTCAGTGGGCGTTCCCTCGAGCATTCAGGGCCTCCACTTTAATGTGTGGCTCCTGCTCATCGTCGCCTGTATCTTCGCCGCTCTGTTCGGCATCGTGATCGGCCTGCCGACGCTGCGCCTGCGCGGCGACTACCTCGCCATCGTCACCCTCGGCTTCGGCGAGATCGTGCCGCAGGCCGTGAACAACGGCGACAACTGGTTCGGCCACAACATCACCAACGGCCCGAACGGCCTCACCCCGATCGACGCGCTCGGGTTCGGCGCCTTGCACGACCAGGTCTCGTGGTTCCCGGCGGCGTACTACAACGTCACGAACGCGGTCAGCTACTACTACTGGACCGGGCTCGCGCTCGTCGTGTTCACGCTCTTCTGCTGCATCCGCATCCGCGACTCGCGCCTCGGGCGGGCCTGGGTGGCGATCCGCGAGGACGAGATCGCGGCCGCGGCCATGGGCGTCCCCCTGATGCGCACGAAGACATGGGCATACGCGATCGGCGCCTTCTTCGGCGGCGGCGCCGGCTGCTTCTACGCGATCTACAAGAGCTCGACGTTCCCCGGCGACTTCTCGCTGAACATCTCGATCACGGTGCTCTGCATGGTCATCCTGGGCGGCATGGGGAACGTATGGGGCGTCTGCCTCGGGGGCGCCGTGCTGTCGTATCTGAACTACCAGGGCCTCGAGGCGGTCGGTAACAACTTCAACAACGTCGCCGGCACGAGCTTCAACATCCCCCAGTACACCTACGGGATCTTCGGCCTCATCATCGTCGTGATGATGCTGCTGCGCCCCGAGGGCCTGATCCCAGGTCAGAGGCGCCGGGCGGAGCTGGAGCTCGGCGTCGAGGGCGGATCGCTGTACGACGCGAGCGCGTGATGGCCGACAACCTTCTCGAAGCCAGGCAGCTGCGCAAGGAGTTCGGCGGCCTGGTCGCGTGCAACGACGTCGACTTCGCGGTGCCGCGTGGGTCGATTGTGAGCCTGATCGGGCCGAACGGCGCCGGCAAGACGACGTTCTTCAACATGCTTACCGGCGTCTATACACCGACGAGCGGCGAGATCGTCTTCAACGGCCACGACGTGGCGGGACTGCCGCCGCACGCGGTCACCCATCTCGGCGTTGGGCGGACGTTCCAGAACATCCGCCTCTTCCCGACGATGACGAGCATGGAGAACGTGCTCGTCGGCATGCACTCGCGGATCAAGGGGGGCATCGTCCGCTCGGTCCTGCGCACGCCGGGCCTCCGTCGGGAGGAGCGCGACGCCGCCGACCGCGCCCGCGAGCTCCTGCGCTACTGCGAGCTGCCGAAGTCGGCCGACGACGCGTACGCGATGCACCTCTCCTACGGCGACCAGCGCCGGCTGGAGGTGGCGCGCGCGCTCGCGACCGATCCGAAGCTGCTGCTCCTCGACGAGCCGACGGCGGGCATGAACCCCCAGGAGACGGCCCAGTTCACGAGCTTCGTCAGCAAGGTGCGGGACGAGCGCGACGTCACCGTGCTCCTGATCGAGCACGACATGAAGGTCGTCATGGGCATCTCGGAGCGGGTGACCGTGCTCGACTACGGCCAGAAGATCGCAGAGGGCACGCCGACGGAGATCCAGGCGGACGAGCGCGTCATCGAGGCATACCTCGGCAGCGGCGCCAGCTCCGCCAACGGGGAGCCTTCAGGGACATGAGCACGGACGGCGCACCGCTGCTCGAGCTCGATGACGTCCATACCCACTACGGGACGATCGAGGCCATCAAGGGCATCTCGCTGACGGTGCACGAGGGCGAGGTCGTGACGCTGATCGGCGCGAACGGCGCCGGCAAGTCGACCACGCTGCGCTCGATCCAGGGCATCAACAAGCCCAAGCGCGGCCGGATCCTCTTCGACGGCAAGGACATCGTCGGCCGGCCGCCGCACGAGATCGTCGCCATGGGCATCAGCCAGTCGCCCGAGGGCCGGCGCCTGTTCGCCCGCATGAGCGTGCTCGAGAACCTCGAGATGGGCGCGTTCCAGCGGCGCGACCGGTCGGGCGTGCAGGAGGACGTCGAGCGGGTGTTCGGACTCTTCCCGCGCCTGGCCGAGCGGCGGACGCAGAAGGCGGGAACGCTGTCGGGCGGCGAGCAGCAGATGTGCGCGATGGGGCGGGCGCTGATGGCCCGGCCGAAGCTGCTGCTGTTGGACGAGCCGTCGATGGGCCTTGCACCCGTGCTCGTCGAGCGCATCTTCGAGATCGTCACCGAGATCAACTCACAGGGGACGACGATCCTGCTCGTCGAGCAGAACGCGCTGATGGCGCTCGACGTCGCCAACCGCGGCTACGTCCTCGAGACCGGCGTCGTGGCGCTCACCGACGATGCGGCCGCGCTGCGCTCGAACGAGGGCGTGCGCAAGGCCTACCTCGGCCTCAGCTGAGGCCGTCGAAGGCGGCTACCGCCGGGCGCGCGGCGCCCCGGGCCACCAGGCCTGCTGGCGCTCACCCTTGGGCCGGGAGTCGACCCCGTAGCGCAGCGACAGCGGCCCCACGACCAGGAGCAAGATGAGTATCACCGTCAGTCCCATGGGTGTATCATCGGCCGCAGTGTCCATTAGTTCAAATCGACGTATCGGTGGTTTCCATCACGGAACCTGATCCTTGGCTGGGAGTCGAGCTCCGGCATCTGGCCGCCCTCGAGGCCATCGCCGAGCACGGGTCGTTCGGCCGGGCCGCGGCCGCCCTGGGCTACACGCAATCGGCCGTCAGCCAGCAGCTGGCGACGCTCGAGCGCCTGGTCGGGGAACGGCTCGTCGAGCGGCCCGGCGGGCCGCGCCCGGTGGAGCTGACCGAGGCCGGCCGCCTGCTCCTGCACCATGCCGAGGCGATCGTGGCCCGGCTGCAGGCCGCACGCGCGGACATGGACGCCCTGCGGGCGGGGGAGGCCGGCACGCTGCGGGTGGGGGCGTTCCAGAGTGCCGGCGCACGCATCCTGCCCGAGCTCCTGCGCCGCTACACCGCCGCGTGGCCGCGGGTCGAGGTCCGGCTCGAGGAGGCCGAGGACGACAGCCTGCTGAGCCAGATCGAGCACGGCGACCTCGACCTCGCGTTCGTGATGCTGCCCGTCGAGGATCCCGCGGTCGAGACGGTCGAGCTCGTGCGCGACCCGTACGTCCTCGTCACCCAGGCCGACTCGCCGCTCGCGCGGGCGACCACGCCGCCGACCTTCCGCGAGATCGGGGCGATGCCGCTGATCGGCTACCGCACGTGCCTTGGCGGCCAGCAGGTCGAGGAGCGGCTGCGCGCGGCCGGGGTGGCGCCGAGGATGGCGTTCCGCTCCGATGACAACCTGACGCTGCAGGCGATGGTCGCCACCGGCATCGGGATTGCCCTCGTCCCGCGGCTGACGGTCAACGAGGCCGACACGCGGATCGCCGTGATCGAGCTCGGCGACCGGGTGCCGCCGCGCCTGATCGGCCTCGCCTGGCACCGGGACCGCTACCGCTCGCCCGCGGCGCTCGCCTTCGTCGACGCCGCGCGCGAGCTGTGCTCCGAGCTCGAGGAGGCCGCGTAGCGACGGCGTGGCGGGGATGCGCTGCCCCTCCGGCGGCGCGTGTACGCTACGCCGCGTGAGCGAGCCGCCGAGCGAGCAGCGCCCCGTCTACGCCTGGCAGACCTCGATCGGCGTTGCCGTCGTCGGCACCGCCGCCGCGGTCGTCCTGATCGTCCTCTTCACGTACATGGACGACTACATCGGGTCGTTCTGGTCGCAGGTCATCTACTTCCTTGCGTTCTTCGGAGCGGTGATCGGCCTGGCCGAGCGTAGCCGCCGGATCGACCGCCGCCAGCCCGGGCGCCTGTCCGACGCGTCCCAGCCGGTGACGCCGGCCGGGCTTCCCGGCCCGTTCGTGGCCACGCAGGCGTTCGGCGTCCTCGGCGTCACGATGATCGTCGCGGGCGCCGTGATCGGCGGCAGCCGGGGCGTGATCTGGATCTTCTCGGGGATCGTGCTCGTGCTGGTCGGCGGCGTCGGGCTGGCCTTCTGGGCGGGGGCGATGCTCACCCGGCGGGGCGCGTCCCGCGGGCAATGATCCGCGCGGCCGGCGGCGTCGTCCGCCGGGACGGGCTGATCGCGGTCGTCCACCGGCCGCACCGGGGCGACTGGTCGCTCCCGAAAGGCAAGCTCGAGCCGGGCGAGGACGACGCCGCGGCCGCGCTGCGCGAGGTACGCGAGGAGACGGGCCGCGATGCCGTGATCGAGCGCGACCTCGGCACCGTCTCCTACAACGTTGCCGACGGCCGTCCGAAGTGCGTGCGCTACTACCTGATGACCGCGAGCGCCGAGGCGGCCGATACCGCGGCGGACGTCGACATCGTGCGCTGGCTGGCCCCCGACGGCGTCGAGGCGCTCCTCACCTACCCGACCGACCGCGACGTGCTCGAACGCGCGCGCGAGTATCTGTAGGTTCTGACCCGCATTCACGGTCTTTGCGAACAATCCGAATTCCGACGCTCGCCGATGTTCGCAAAGTGCGGGAATTCGGTTGTTGCAAGGGGGTTCGCGAGTCCGTAACGTTCCCCCTGCGCCGCCGAGGGCAGCCGAGTAGGTCGAAGCCGGGCGGACGGGCCGTAGAGGCGACTCGAAAGTCCGTTCGACCGGGGGACGAAAGGCCAGCCGGGGCGGCGAATCCTTTTAACCGCCAATTGGCGCACGGGGCCCGCGCCAATTGGCGTTGCCGGCCGGTGCCGATCGGCGTTGCCGGCCGGTGCCGATTGGCGTTTGCGGTCTGCGCCAATTGGCATGCACACGGCTACCCTTCGCGCCGATGCCACGGGTGCTGATCGCCGAGGACGACCGCGTCATCGCGAACGCCATGGCGACGCATCTGCGCGGCGCGGGCATGGACGTCGAATGGGCCGACAACGGCGACGCGGCGCTGCGCAAGCTGCGCTTCGAGCGCCCGGACGTCGCGGTGATCGACCTCATGCTCCCCGGCGAGGACGGCTGGCGGATCACCGAGGCGCTCCGCTCAGAGGGCGCCACGATCCCCATCATCATGATCAGCGCCCGCGGATCGGAGCATGACAAGGTGCACGGCCTGCGCATCGGCGCAGACGACTACCTCGCGAAGCCCTTCGGGATGCGCGAGCTCGTCGCCCGGGTCGAAGCGGCGCTGCGCCGGTCGGGCATGGTGCCGACCGACCGAGACGGCGGCCGGGTGGAGGCGCCCGGGCTCGTGGTCGACGCCGATCTGCACCAGGCGCTGCTCGACGGCGAGGACGCCGGCCTCACCAGAACCGAGTTCCGGCTCCTGTGGGTGCTGGCGGGCGAGGCCGGCAAGGCGCTGAGCCGCGACCAGCTGCAGCAGCGGGTGTGGGGCACGCCGTACCGCTACCGCGACCGCACGGTCGACGTCTGCGTGCGCAAGCTGCGCCAGAAGCTCGACCAGCGCTCGGGGTCACACACGTACATCCAGACCCACCCCGGGGTGGGCTACCGGTTCGAGGCGATTGCAAGGGGGGCCGCTGAATGAGGATCGCAATTCTGGGAACGGGGATCGTCGGGCGCACGATCGGCGCGAAGCTCGTCGAGCTCGGCCACGAGGTGACGATGGGGTCGCGGACGGCGGACAACGAGAACGCCCGCGAATGGGTCTCCGCGGCCGGCGGTGGCGCCGCGCAGGGCACGTTCGCAGACGCGGCGTCCGGCGCGGAGCTGGTCTTCAACTGCACCGGCGGCGCGGTGGCCCTCGAGGCGCTGCGGGCCGCCGGCGCCGCCAACCTGGCGGGGAAGGTCCTCGTCGACGTCTCCAACCCGCTCGACTTCTCCCAGGGGATGCCGCCGACGCTGACGGTCTGCAACACGGACAGCGTGGGCGAGCAGATCCAGCGCGAGTTCCCGGACGCGCGGGTCGTGAAGACGCTGAACACGGTGAACCAGGCCGTGATGACCGACCCGGCGAGCGTGCCGGGGAGCCACACCCTGTTCATCAGCGGGAACGACGCCGAGGCGAAGAAGACGGTGGAGGGGATCCTGGGGGACTTCGGCTGGCCGCAGTATGCGATCGTCGACCTCGGCGACATCACGGGCGCCCGCGGTCAGGAGATGTACTTACCGCTCTGGCTGCGGCTGATGGGGACGCTCGGGCGGCCCGACTTCAACATCGCCGTGGTGCACCCGGGCGAAAGCTAGGAGGTGCGGACAGCCGCCGGCGCGGGCAGGACGACCCGCATCGTCGTCCCGGCCGCCGGGCTCGACTCGGCCGTTGCGCGCCCGCCGTACTCCTCGGCGATGTGCTTGACGATCGCGAGCCCCAGGCCGGTGCCGGGGCCCGATCGCGCGTCCTCCACGCGGTGGAAGCGCTCGAACACGCGGCCGACGTGCTCCGGCGGGATACGCCCGCCGGTGTCGTGGACCACGAGCTCGACGGCGCCGGCGAGGCCGCGGACGCGCACCTCGATGCGCTCGCCCTTGCCGGCGTGGCGGATGGCGTTCTCGACCAGGTTGTCGAGCACCGCCTCGATCAGCCGCGGCGGCACGGCCGCCAACAGCCCGCGGTTCGCCTGGGCCTCGAGCGGCATCGAGGCCTCGGCTGCGGCGCCGGCGTGGCGCTGCAGGCAGGCGGCCACCGCCTCCGCCATGTCGGTGGGCTCGGCGCTGCCGTCCAAGCGGTGGCTCTCGAGCTGGACGAGCATGATCATGTCCTCGATCAGGCGGCGCATGCCGTCGACCTCGAGCCGCGCCTGGGCGATGATCTCGGCCCGGCCGTCGTCCGGCAGGTCGAGACCGAGCGTCTCCACGAGGCCGAGGATGCGCTGGAGCGGCGTTCGCAGCTCGTGCGATACGCCGGCCGAGAACAGGCGCCGCGCGTCGCGGTAGTCGGCCTCGGCGCTCTGGTCGGTCAGGACGACGACGCAGCGCGGGCCGGCCTCGCCGCGGAACGCCTGGACGTGGGCGCGGTAGCGGCGCCTGTCGGGCTCGTAGACGGTCAGCTCGAGGTCGCCGGCGGGCGCCCCGGCGAGTGCCGCGTCCACGGCGGCGGCCAGCTCGGGCTGTGCGTCCAGGTCGAGCAGGGCGCCGGCCTCCTCGCGCGCGAGCGCGTTCGCCCGCACGAGCCGCCCGTCGGCGCCGAAGACGAGCACCGGCCCGGGGACGGCAGCCATGAGCGCGTCGCGCCACGCCCGCGCCTCGGAGAGCTCCGATCGGGGCACGGTGTCGCGGAGGCGACGGGCAACGATCTCCTCCTCCTCGGCCTGCTTCGACCGCGCCCTGACGAGCATGACGAGGGCGACCGCGAGTGCTACCGCCATGGCCACGATCGCCGCTGTCATCGGACCGAGCGTACCAGCGTGCGTTTGTATGCTGCCCGCACGATGAAGGTGACCCTCCCCGACGGCAGCGGACTCGACCTGCCCGACGGCGCCAGCGGCCTCGACGCGGCGGCGGCCGTCGGCCCGCGGCTGGCCAGCGCGGCGGTCGCCGTACAGGTGAACGGCGACGTGCGCGACCTGCGCCTGCCCGTGCACGAGGGCGAGCAGCTGCGCATCCTCACCGACCGCGATCCCGAGGCCCTCGCAGTGTTACGCCACTCGACGGCGCACGTGATGGCGCAGGCCGTGCTGCATCTGTGGCCGGAGACGAAGATCGCGATCGGCCCGGCGATCGCCGACGGGTTCTACTACGACTTCGAGTTCCCGGAGCCGATCGGCCCCGACGACCTGGACCGGATCGAGGCCGAGATGCGGCGGATCCTGGCCACTCCGGCGGAGTTCGTGCGCGAGGACGGTGTCGACAAGGCCGCGCTGCTCGACCGCTTCCGAGCCGAGCGCCAGCCGTACAAGGTCGAGCTCGCCGAGGGCCTCCCGGACGGCGATATCAGCCTGTACCGGAACGACGACTTCGAGGACCTGTGCCGCGGCCCGCACCTGCAGACGACGGCTCCGATCAAGGCATTCAAGCTGCTTTCGCAGGCCGGCGCGTACTGGCGCGGCGACTCCAGCAAGACGATGCTCACCCGCATCTACGGCACGGCGTTCTTCAAGCAGGCCGACCTCGACGAGCACCTGCGCCTGCTGGAGGAGGCGCGCCGTCGCGACCACCGCCGCATCGGCCGCGAGCTCGACCTCTTCCACACCTCCGAGGTCGCCCCGGGGGCACCGTTCTGGCACCCGCGCGGGATGGTGATCTGGAACGAGCTCACCCGGCTCTGGCGTGAGCTGAACCTGGAGCGCGGATACCGCGAGGTGCGCACACCGATCATCTACTCGGTCGACATCTGGCGCCGCTCCGGCCACTGGGACAAGTACCGCGAGAACATGTTCTTCACCGAGAAGGACGAGCGCCCGCTGGGCGTGAAGCCGATGAACTGCCCCGGGCACGTCGAGATCTACCAGGCGGCTCGGCGCAGCTACCGCGACCTGCCGATGCGCCTGGCCGAGCAGGGGCTCGTGCACCGCGACGAGCCGTCGGGCGCGCTCCACGGCCTTTTGCGCGTCATCCACATCACCCAGGACGACGCCCACATCTTCTGCACCGACGATCAGGTCGAGGACGAGGTCATCGGGTGCCTCGAGCTGGCGCGGCACATCTACGGTATCTTCGATCTCCCGGTGCGGCTCGAGCTCTCGACCCGCCCCGAGAACCGGATCGGCGACGACGCCCTGTGGGACCGGGCGGAGGGGGCGCTCGCAAACGCGCTCGCGCGCGCCGGCGAGGAGTACGACCTGAACGAGGGCGACGGCGCCTTCTACGGCCCCAAGATCGACCTGCACATGACCGACTCGGTCGGCCGGTCGTGGCAGATGGGCACGATCCAGCTCGACTACCAGATGCCGGAGCGGTTCGACATGGTCTACGCCGGCGACGACAACGCCGAGCACCGCCCGGCGATGGTGCACCGGGCGCTGTTCGGGGCGTTCGAGCGCTTCATCGGCATCCTGATCGAGCACTACGCCGGGGCGTTCCCGCTCTGGCTGGCGCCGGTGCAGGCGATCGTGCTCCCGGTGGCCGACCGGCACGACGACTACGCGACCCAGGTGGCCGCCGACCTGGTCGACGCCGGCCTGCGGGCCGAGCCCGACCTGCGCACGGAGTCGGTCGGCAAGAAGATCGCCGAGGCCGAGCACCAGCGCATCCCCTGCATCCTGGTGGTCGGCGACAAGGAGGTCGAGGCCGGCACCGTGTCGCTGCGCCGCCGCGACCGGGGCAACCTGGGCGCCCGCCCGCTGGCCGAGCTGCGGGACGAGCTGGTCGCCGAGGCCGCGTCGCGCAAGGCTGAATAAACGGGGTCAGACCCCTTTTATTCACGGCTCAGGCCCGCAGCGTCAGGTCGAACCGGGCCCGGTCGCCCCGGTAGAGGTCGCGGGCGACCTCGATCGCCCGCCCGTCGGCGTCCCGGGTCGTGCGCACGACCAGGATCGCGGGCGCGCCGGGGCGGACGGTGAGGTGGCGGGCGTCGCCCGCGTCCAGCGCGGCGGGCTCGAGCGACGTCTCGGCGCTGACCGGCTCGATGCCGTAGCGGCTCTGCATGACGGCGTAGAGCGACTGCTCCGCGAGCTCGTCCGCGTCCAGCTCCGGGCAGACCTCCCGCGGCACCCAGAACGTCTCCAGCAGCAGCGGCTCGCCGTCGCCGTACCGGAGCCTGCGCACCATCCAGGCCGCGTCGCCGGCCGCGAGGCCGAGCGCGCGCCCGGCGGCGGGGTCGGGGGCGTCGGTGCACCGCATCTCGAGCACCCGGCCGCTGGGGTGGACGCCCTGGAGCCGCATCTGCTCGGAGAAGCCCGCCAGCCGCTCGAGGCTGTGGACGACCCGCGGCGGTGAGACGTACGTCCCCGACCCGGGCCGGCGGTAGACGACGCCGCGGCGGACGAGCAGCTCCACGGCCTGGCGCGCCGTCATGCGCGAGAGCCCGAAGCGGTCCGCGATGTCCCGCTCGGACGCCAGGCGGTCGTGCGGGCCCAGCTCGCCTGCGATCTGCCGCTGGAGGGCGTCCGCGACCTCGCGGTAGCGCGGGGCCGGAGCGCCTGTCATCCGTCCAACCTAACACCCACCAGGGCGGGATGGGTGCGGTTCGCCCTATACATGCGGCGCTCCGCCTTGTAGCGTTTCGGAATGCCGTCCAGCAGGATCGAGCTCGTACGCGTGGGAGGGACGCACCGCGAGGTCGGATATCAGATCGGCGCCGCGACCGCTGCGGTGGTGCGGCGGCACGCTGCCGCGATCGACGCCGGGCGGCTCGCCCAGGCGGCCGCGTACCGCGACGTCACGGCCGCCGAGCTGCCCTGGCTGGTCGAGGAGCTCGACGGCGTCGCCGAGGGCGCGGACGCCGACCCGCTGGCAGTGTTCGCCGCGTCCATCGAGGAGATCGCCGTCGAGGAGCCCGCGCCCGCCTCGCGCTGCTCCGATCTCGTCGCCACCCCGCCCGCGACCCCGGACGGCCACGTCTGGGCGGCGCACAACAACGACCTCGGGCCGGAGTCCGAGGACGAGCTCGTCGCCCTGGAGTGGCGCGTGCCCGGCGACCCCGTCTCGTTCACGATCGGGATCGGGCCGTGGATCAGCGTCGGGTTCAACTCCGCCGGACTCGCGCTGACCGGGAACGAGCTCTCGCCGAATGACGACCGCGTCGGCATCCCCCGCCTGCTGCTGGTGCGCGACATCCTGCGGCGGCGGACGCTCGCCGACGCGGTCGAGGCGGCCCTCCATCCCCGCCGCGCCTCCTCCTACAACAACCTCCTGAGCCACCGCGACGGCGGCGTGGTGAGCGTCGAGGGCTCCGCCACCGACGCCGAGCTCCTGCGCCCCGACGAGCGCGGCACGCTCGCCCACACGAACCACTACACGAGCGCCAGGATGGCCGCGTACGAGCGCGATCCCGGCGACATCGAGGGCTCGTGCACCCGCCAGCGCACGGCGCGCGCGTGGCTGGAGCGCGGCCCGGCGACGCCGGAGCTCCTGCGGCAGGCGCTCTCCGACCACGAGGGCGCGCCCCACTCGCTCTGCCGCCATCTCGAGCACGGCGCACAGTCGAAGACTGTCTTTTGGTGCCTTGCCGACGTCACAGAAGGGACCATCCGGTACGGTCGTGGAAACCCGTGCGACTCCCAGGAGCAGCGCTACGCCTTCAACTGAGACTCACCGCTACGCGCAGCTGACCTGGCCCCAGGTGGCCGAGTGGGCGGTGCGCGACCCGGTGTGCGTGATCCCGGTCGCGACGCTCGAGGATCACGGCTACCACCTGCCGATCGACACCGACGTCGTGATCGCCGAGACGCTCGCCGATGAGGCCGTCCAGCGCTGCCCGGGCCGGGCGCTGCTCCTGCCGACGGTGACCCACGGCTACACGCCGCACCACATGGACTTCCCGGGCCCGATCACGATCGACTGGAAGACGTTCGTCGACGGGCTGCTCGACATCGGCCGCAGCCTCTTCCGGCACCGGTTCTCGCGCATCCTGTTCGTGAACGGCCACGGCTCGAACGTGCCGCTCGTCGAGATGGCGGCGCGCCTGCTGATGGTCGAGCGGCCCGAGGCCACGGCGGCGTCGTTCTGGTACCTGTCCGGCCCCGAGTCGGCCGAGCTCCTGCGGAGCACGCGCGAGTCCGACGCCCCCGGCGGCATGGCCCACGCCTGCGAGCTCGAGACGTCGCTCTACCTGGCGATCAAGCCCGAGCTCGTGCAGATGGGCAAGGCGGTGCGCGAGATCCCCGACTGGAGGTCGGAGAACGTGTGGATGGACTGGAACGACGGGCCGCTCTCGGTCAAGGGTGCCTGGAGCGGATGGACGGAATCGGGCGTCATGGGCGATGCGACGGTGGCGACGGTCGAGAAGGGCAGGCTCTGGCTCGACCGCGCCGTGACGGAGATCGCCGGATATATCGAGGAGCTGGCCGAGCGCGACCCGCGCCCGGGAAGAGATCATCACGAACCACCGTGGGAGGGGACCAGATGAGAGCGCGCAACCTGATCGCGACGATGATGCTCGCAGCCGTCGTGGCCATGGCCGCCGGCTGTGGCGGAGGCGGGGCAGCGACCGGAGGGGGCGGCGGAGGCGTCGTCAAGGGCGGCATCCTGCGCGTCGGCACGACGAGCTACATCGACTCCCTGAACCCGTTCGTGGCCATCGAGAGCCAGTCCTACAACGCCTTCGTGATGGAGTACCCGCAGCTCGTCCAGTACGGCCCGGGGCCGAAGATCGAGGGCGACTGGGCGACCAGCTGGTCGCACTCCAGCGACGGCCTCACCTGGACGTTCCACGTGAAGCCGGGCAAGTGGTCGGACGGGAAGCCCCTGACCGCCGAGGACGCCGCGTGGACGGGGAACACCATCGTCAAGTTCGGGGCCGGCCCCGCCGCGTACCTGGCGGCGGCCCTCACCCACGTGACCAAGATGGATGCCCCGAACCCGTCGACGCTCATCATCCACTACGACAAGCCCATCGCGAACGTCCTGCCGCAGCTCGAGCAGTTCTGGGTCCTGCCCGAGCACGTCTGGGGGCCGCTGGTCGGGGCCGACGGGAAGGGCCTCAAGTCCTACCGGCCAGAGCAGCACCTGCCGACCGTCTCGGGCGGCGCGTACAGCATCTCGAAGTACCAGGAGAAGGGCACCACGGTCTTCAAGCCGAACCCGAACTTCTACGGCCCGAAGTCGAACGCCGAGGCCGTGACGCTGACCTACTACACGAACTCGACCTCGATGATCGCCGACCTCCAGGCCGGCAATATCGACTTCGCAGACCAGGTGCCGTACAACGCGATCTCGTCGCTGAAGTCCAGCGGGAACTTCAAGATCGACTCCGTCGCAAGCTCCGAGGTCACGAACGTCACGATCAACTCGAACCCGCTCAAGCCGAAGAACCGCGAGCTGCTCGACCCGAAGGTGCGCGAGGCGCTCGAGTACGCCACCGACCGCGAGCAGATCGTCAAGGTGGTCTATGCCGGCTATGCGCAGCCGTGGGCGAACATGCTCTCGGTGCAGTCGTGCCCGTTCTGGTGCGACCCCAGCATCAAGCCGCTGCCGTTCGACCTCGCCAAGGCGAATCAGATCCTCGACTCGCTCGGCTACAAGAAGGGCCCGGGAGGGATACGGGTCGTCCCGGCGACGACCGGCAAGTACGCCCAGCCGGCGCACAAGATGGAGTACAACGTCATCGTGCCCGACAGCCTCGACTTCAACGGCGACCGCCAGTTCCAGATCATCGCCGACACGTGGAAGCAGGCCGGGATCAAGCTGCACGAGGTGGCGGGCGGCGACAGCGGCCAGGCCTACGGGCTCGAGACGGCCGGCAAGTACACGAAGTTCGACTTCGCCACCTGGGACTGGGCCGAGTACATCGACCCGGACGCCCAGCTCTCGTACATGACCCGGGGCCAGTGGTACAGCTGGAACGACACCGGCTACAACAACCCCACGTATGACAAGCAGTACCTGCAGCAGGCCACGCTGATCGATCCCAAGGAGCGTCAGGCGCTGGTCTGGAAGATGACCCGGCAGATCGCGCACGACCGGCCGTACATCCAGCTCGTGGACGAGGGCCTCGTGACGGCGAACGACAGGGGCTGGACGGGCTTCTATCCCGATCTGGGCGCCTACTGCAAGTGCTACTACACCGCGCCGCACAAGACCGGATGAGCCGCTGAACCGCGTCGAGAAGCAGGAGACGCCATGAGCGGTATCGACTACATCGCCAAGCGGACGCTGTTCGCCGTCGTGACGGTGTTCGTCGCCATCACGCTGAACTTCGTGCTCTTCCGGGCTCTGCCCGGGAACGCCGTCTCGGGCCTGCGCTGCCAGCACTGCACCAAGCAGTTCCGTGAGGCGATCGTGAAGCAGTACGGCCTCGACAAGCCGAAGCTCCAGCAGTACGTCGTCTACCTCGAGCGGCTCGCGCACGGCGATCTCGGCACGTCGATCGCCGACAACCGCCCCGTGTGGGACGACATCAAGACGCCGCTCGTGAACACCCTGCCGATGATCGTGGCCGGGACGGTGATCTCGATCGTCATCGGGATCATCTCGGGGGTGGTGGCCGCCTGGCGGCGCGGCACAGCCGCGGACTCGGCCAACCTGTGGACGGCGCTCGCCTTCTATGCGATGCCGACCCAGTGGATCGCCCTGCTGGTGATCTTCTACGTCGCCATCCCGCTCGGCCTGCCGGCGAGCGGCATCGAGTCGAACACCCTCGGCATCCTCTCGACGCCGTCGACGTGGGACGTGTTCAGCGATCGCGTCTCGCACCTGTTCCTGCCGGCACTGACGCTCGGGATCGGCCTCTACGGCGAGTACTCGCTGGTCGTGCGCTCGTCCATGCTGGAGACCCTGGGTGAGGACTACGTGCTCACCGCCCGCGCCAAGGGGATGCGCAACTGGGCGATCGTGTGGAAGCATGCGCTTCGAAACGCGATGCTGCCGCTGGTGACGCTGATCGCCCTCTCGCTCGGCTCGATCGTCGCAGGTGCGATCGTGGTCGAGGACGTGTTCTCCTATCCCGGGATCGGCCTGGCCACCATCGACGCGATCAGCAAGCGCGACTATCCGGTGCTGCAGGGCATCTTCCTGATCCTGACCCTGTCTGTGATCGTGGCCAACTACATCGCCGACCTGGTCTACTTCAAGCTCTGTCTCTTATACACATCTGACGCTGCCGACGATCCTCGGA
>JBKPMQ010000032.1:0-7548 GCA_046732235.1 Actinomycetota bacterium | reverse complement strand
ATCGTGGCCAGTCGACTCCCTCTCGGGCGACGTCTTTCGACGGCAGCGCTCTGGCCTGTCGGGATCGCGCTGACGTCCTGGAACTACATGTGGCGGACGACGCCGATGCACCGGCGCGAGGAGACCGGGACCTTGGACGATCTCCCGCCGAGCCTCCCGGAAGCCAGCGTGGACGACGACGTGCAGCGGATGGAAGACGGCGTGGGACCGCTCTTCCACCGCCTCTACTGCGCACGGATCCGCGACGCGCGCCTCTCGGCCGAGGAGCTGATCGCTCACCTCACCGCCGATCCGAACCGGGCGTCGCCGACGGAGCTCGCCCGCTTCCTCACGGTTGGCCGTGAGGGCGGTCGTCTCGCGCCCGGGGACGAGCTCGTCGTGCGCATGCCGGGCCCGTGGGACGGCCCGGTGCGCGTGACGGCGACGACCGACAGGTCGTTTCGCTTTACGACGCTCGCCGGTCACCTCGAAGCGGGTCAGATCGAGTTCCGCGCGACGCAGGCGGGCGACATCCTCCGCTTCGAGATCGAGTCGTGGGCGCGCAGCGGCGACCGCCTCTCGAACCTGCTCTACAGCCACCTGCGCATGGCCAAGGAGGTACAGCTGCACATGTGGACGTCGTTCCTGGAGCGGGTCGGCAGCCTTGCCGGAGGGCGGCTGACGGGCGGCGTCGACATCATCAGCCGGAAGGTGGAGGATCCGCTCGCGCTTTCCTGAGTTCGATCTCCGCGGCGGCGATGTCGAGGCACGGCTCCGGACGTTGCGGGGCCGGTCGCTCAACTTCGACCCCGCACGCATGGACGGTCCGGGCTGGGAGCATGACGACTACCGCCAGCCGCTGGCGTCGGAGCAGCCGGGCCCACCCGAGCCGGGCGGCAGCTGGGAGACGGCGGTCGCGCTCAGCCGCAGGTACGCGTTCGCCGACCCGTCGCTCGTCGAGGCCCGCTACGACCCGGCCGTCCCGCTCGAGCGGCGCGACATGCTGCTGATCCTGCACGCGCTCGGCGCCCGCATCTACGCCGGCGTCCGGGTCAGCGGCGTCGGCGACGACGCCCGCAGGGAAGGCGGCCGCGAGGCGCGGGTCTTCTTCTGGAACTACCGCACGCTCGAAGGGCACGTCGAGGCGGGCCAACGGGACTTCGAAGTCTGGAAATGGCTCGACACGGGGCAGGTCGAATTCCGGACGCATGCGGTGTCACGAGCCGCAGAGACGAACCCGGTCGTCGAGCTGGGATTCCGGCTGCTCGGCCGGCACAAGCAGGTCGAGTTCGGACGACGGGCCTGCAGGCGGATGGCCCTGCTCACCGAGGTGAGCTCGGGCCGGCCACGCGCCGCGGAGTCAGCGGACATCCTCGACGGCCGCCTCCTCGCGCTCTACCTGCGAGACCATCACGCCCTCCTGGTCGCAATGGGCGAGCTCGCGGGTCGCATGAGCACCGCCGGTCGACCCGACGAGCAGCGCGCATTCGCCGGGGAGCTCGGCCGAGCCGCGACCGACGACCGCGCGGCTGTGGAAGAGCTTCTGAGCCGGCTCGACAGCGCGCCGTCCCACCTGCGACACGCGGGCGCCTGGGCGTTCGAGAAGCTCGGACGGCTCAAGCTCAACGGACGTGTCCTCCGTCCGTCGCCCTTATCGGCGGTCACCGAGCTCGAGGGCTGCAGATTCCTGCTCGAGAGCGCCCGCGCACTCTGGTCGGGACTCGCGCACCTGGCGATCGGGCCTCCGGACGCGGCCGACCGGGCACGCCGGACCGAGCGGCTCGCCGAGGCCGCCGAGCGGCTCCGCCTCGATGCCCTCCACCGCGCGACCAATCAGCGCGTCGACACCGGTGCCGACCCGCGTTAGACGATTCGCGACGCACGTCAGTCCGGGTACTCGTCCTTTCGCCAGCTGCGAGGCTCGGCAGGCCCGGGCTTCGGCGTCCGCTCCTCGAGGAACGTGAAGTACGGAGCGACGAACGGATCGGGCGCCGACACGGTGTAGGTGTGGTAAACCGTCCCGTTCTCGCGCGCGAACGCGATCCAGCTCGGGTTCTCGCGCAGTCCGTCCTTTAGCTCGGCCCCGATCTGGCCCGACCACTCCTCGAGCCAGTCGGGCGGGTTCTCGATCATCTCCTTGACCTCGGGAATGCCCGCCGCCTGCTCCTCGGTCAGCATGAGGCCGAAGTCGAGGGGGAAGTCGGTGTTGTACGTGGAGACGTAGGGGAACTGCCACCCCATCCGCCGTTTGTAGGCGATCAGCTGCTCGATCGGCGCCCGCGAGAAGCAGATGAGCGTCACGTCACGGTGGTTCAGGTGGACGAGCGTCCCGTCGAGGCCGTCTGCGAGGCTCGTGCAGCCGGGGCACGCGCCCAGGGTGTAGTCGGGCCCGAACATGACGTTGTAGGCCAGGAGCTGCGAGCGCCCGTCGAACAGGTCGGCAAGGGTCTTCTTGCCGTCTTCCGTATCGAACACGTACTCCTTCTCCACCGGCACCCAGGGCAGGTCGAGCCGCTTTCGCTTGACCTCCTCGTTGTGCCTCGCCTGCTCGGCCTCGAGCTGCGCCAGCTCCGCGCGCGCCGCCAGCCACTCCTCGCGAGTTCCGATCGTGTGCTCGGCCATCTCACTCCCTCCTGTGCGACCTGGACGAGATCAGAAGATGAGACCGGCGCGGAGCCGGGAACTCATCGCCCCGCCGGCCGGGCCGCCGTCGTCGCATACTCGTCGTGGCGGCGCACCCAGTGGGGCCTCGGGCCGCCTTCGTCACGGCCCTTCGGGGTGCGGTCGAGCAGGCCGTAGTAGGCCATCGCCGGCTCGAGGCCGCGGGCCGTGGTGACGTACGTCCGGTAGACGGCCCCGTCGCCCAGCGCGTAGACGCTCAGACCCGGCCCCTCGGCGACGTAGCCCGCCGCGGTCGTCCCGCACATGTCGGCGTTCTGGACGACGGTGGCCGGGATCTCGCCCTCCAGGAAGGGCTTCAGCTCCTCCTCCGTGTGGAGGAAACCCAGGTCGCGGTTGAAGTCGCTGCCCGTCGACACCCAGTCGATGTCCCAGCCCATCCGCTCGCGGTAGGCGATCAGCTTCGGGAGCGGCGCCCTCGACGCGAGCATCAGCGTGGTGTCCCTGGCCTCGAGGTGCGGCACCTGGGGCGCGAGCGTGTCCGCGATCGACGAGCACACCGGACAGCCGGCCTCGTAGGAGGGGCCGAACATGAAGTGGTAGACCATCAGCTGGCTGCGGCCGGCGAAGAGCTCGGCGAGGGATTTCGTGCCCTGCTCCGTCTCGAAGCGGTAGTCCTTCTCGACCGGAACCCACGGCAGCCGGCGGCGCTTCGCAGCCAGCTCGTCGCCACGCCGGGTGAGCTCCTTCTCCTCCCGGAGCAGCTCGTCGCGCTCCGCTTGCCACTCCGCCTGCGTCCCGATCCTGTGCTCTGCCATGTCGTGCCTCCCATCCGTGGTCAGCCTGGGCTCGAGGTCGGTGGAAGCTCTCCCGCGCGGTCAGGCCGTCTCGCGTGCGCGAAACGCGCCCGCCGCGAGCACGAGCAGCGCCGCGATGATCACGGCGGTCAGGAACTGGCCGATCCACCCGACGTCGAGCACGTCGTTCGCGACGATGCCGCCGAGGAGCGCGCCCGCGATCCCGAAGAGCGCCGTCTCGAGAAGAGTCAGGTCCTGACGTCCGGAGACGACCAGCCGGCCGAGGCCGCCGATCAGGAGTCCCACGAGGCCGTACCAGACCAGCGACCAGAGCACCGAGAGCGCGAACCCGAGCGCACCGAACCCGAACGCCATCAGGAGCACGATCACGATCAGTGCGATCAGCGCGGCGGACATACGCCGCAATTTACGCCTCTTCCAGCCGCCGCGCCGACGCCGCGGTCCCGGTTCCGGCCGACCAGATCACCACGTCGAGAATCCGGACGTCGGAGAGCGGGAAGCCGCGCGTCGCGAGCGCACGCCGCAGTCCTCGCATCGCGACGCGGTTGCGGTCGAGGTCGCGCTTGTATCCGCGGACGAGCTCCAGGGCGCGCTCGTCGAACGCCGCCTGGGCGCCGGGATCGTCGTCCGCGAGGTACGCCTGGACGACGCTGTCCAGCATGGGGATCAGCGCCGGCCTCTTCGGGTGGAGCGCCTTCGTCACCTTCGACAGGCCGATCCCGCGAACGTCCGTGAAGGCGCCGAAGAGCCGCTGCACCGCCATCCACGGCACGTCGCTCGCCGATCCTGCGAGCGACGCGCCCGGAGGAATCGCCCGGAGCGCGGCCTCGATCGCGAGTCGGCGCTCCGCGATCGCCGCGATCTCGGCAGCCGAGATCCGGGCGCCGGCTCGGTTCGCCCGCCTGAGGTCCGGCTCGCCGAACGACGCCGATCTCGTGCGCTCGTCGGGATCGATCTGGCGGTAGGCCTCGAGGAACCGCAGGACGACCGCAAGCGGATCGGCGACCTCGAATCCGCCTCGCAGCACCACCGGCCGAATCGTGCTCGCCGTCACGCGACAAAGCCTAGGGTGGTCGATCGGGAAGCCCGCTCGCTTCGAGCCGGGTTATGCTGGATCGCCATGCCCGACTCGACCCTGACGAAGCTCGGCAACCCCGACGCCCGCGCCGACCGGCAGCTGGAGGTCTTCGAGACCGGCGACCCGGGCCTGCGGGTCACGCTCAACTGCGCCGAGTTCACCTGCCGCTGCCCGATCACCGGCCAGCCGGACTGGGCGACCATCACGATCACCTACATACCGGCCGGGCGGATCGTCGAGAGCAAGAGCGTCAAGCTCTACATGGAGACGTTCCGCGAGCAGGGCATCTTCCACGAGCACCTCGCCACGACGATCCGCGACGACTTCGTAGCTGCGCTCGACCCGCGGTCGCTCGAGGTCACGGTGAACTTCAACTCGCGCGGCGGCATCGCCATCTCGGCACAGAGCTCGTACGACCGCGACGCGGTGGCCCGCTAGCCCGTCTCGGCGAGGATGTGCCCGCCGGTCTGGCGGGCCCAGCGCTCGACGAGCGCCCAGAGCACGATCGCCACGAACGCCATCTCGAGCTTCCCGACGAACTGGCCCTTCCAGAACGAGAGGTCGTGGAAGGCGAGCTGCAGAAAGATCAGGCTGTCGATCGCCGCGCCGACGACCGCGCCGCATGTCGAGGCGATCGTCCAGCCCCGGCGGGCCAGGGGCGTGTACACGAGGAAATCCGCCGTCTCGGAGAACAGGAACGCCGCGGCGCTCGCCGCCGCCAGGCTGGGGCTGATCCAGTACGAAAGGCCCGCGCCGACGAGGATGGCGACGACCGACACGGGCCGGCCCATCACGCGCTGGACGATGTTGCGGAGCACGAGCGCCGCGCCGGCGCAGTAGACGCCCGCCGGCGCCTGCAGCCCGAACCCGACCGAGACGAAGCCGACGTGCTCGACGAGGTAGTTCGCCAGCCAGATCGTCCCGATGTAGAGCCCGAGCGCCGTCGCCCCGAGGGTCGCCTGCAACCTCGACGCGCTCATCGGCCTCAGGCCTCCCATTGCTCGAAGACTGTCAGAAGGAGCGCGTTCACGACGGCGATCGACGCGAACGCGGCTCCGACGGACACCGACCCCGCCCGCCACAGGGCGAGCGCTGCCAGAGCGAAGACTCCTAGCTCAAAGGGCGTCCGCAGCGGAAGCGGCAGACGATGTCGAGCTCTGGGCGCCGCGAAGGCGCCCCACAACGCCGCGGCGACGACGGGAAGGCCGACCGCGAGGAGAACGGCCGCGACGCCGTCGGCGATCGACGCGCCCCACAGACCGAAGGCCGCGAGCGCGACGAGCTCGAGCAGGAACTTCAGCGCGAGATTGAGCTGGTTCACATCGAGACGGCGGTGCCGTCCTTGACGGTCCAGTACCCGGCGACGAAGCCCGGAGCGCGTGAGACGCGCGGGACGAGCTGCTCGTGCAGCGCCTGCCCGGCCGCGGCAGGATCGGTGATGGTGAGATTGACGACGACTGCGTGCATGGGAGTCCTTTCAGGGGGTGGGCGATGAGGTGCGTACGGTGGACGCCGGCAGGCGGTTCAGCCGCCCCCGGCCACCCGCAGCTCCGTCTGCCCCACCCGAATCACCGACCCGTCGACCAGCGCGACGCGGCCGGTCAGCCGCCGGCCGTCGACGAAGGTGCCGTTGGTGGACCCGAGGTCGGTGATGTCCGCGCCGCCGTCGCTCACCCGGACGATCGCGTGGTACCGGCTGACCTCGTCGTCGTCCAGCAGGATCCCGGCGTCGACCCGGCCGATGATCGCGTCCTCGTGCAGCTCGAAGCGCGCCCCGGACGGGCTGCCGCGGACGATGACGAGCCCGAGCGTCACAGCCCGCCGATCGTACCCTGCCCGCCGCCGTGAGATCCGCGGCCGCGGTTGCAACGTATACCGGGATCTGACAGCATCAGGCACGCCTGACCACAAGGCGTGGCCGCCCCCTGCCGGAAGATTTCCCGGCGTGTGCCGTCTGGTTTGGACGGGAGGTTGGACGCAGTGCAGGTAGTTGTGCACTCAATGGAGTGTGAGTCGCCGCGCGCACCGGGCGAGGCCGCCTGATGCCCACCGAACCCATGGTCGGCACGGAGTTTGCGGGCTACCGCCTGAACGCGGTCATCAGCCGTACCAACATGAGCGTGGTCTACACGGCCGAGCACCCGCGCCTCGGGCATGCGATCGCGCTCAAGGTGCTCGCGCCCGACCTCGCGACGAACGACCGCTTCCGCGAGCGGTTCGTCAGCGAGTCGCGCATGGCCGCCGGGGTGCGCCACCCGAACGTCATCCCGATCTACGACGCCGGCCCCTGCGACGGGCTGCTCTACATCGCCATGCTCTACGTCGCCGGCGCCGACCTGCGCGCGATCCTGAAGGAGCGCGGCCGGCTCTCGCCCGACCAGGCGGTGCTGCTCCTCGGCCAGGCGGGCCGCGGCCTCGACGCGGCCCACCGCCAGAACCTCGTCCACCGCGACGTGAAGCCCGGGAACATCCTGGTCGAGCGCGGCGAGGACCAGGATCCTGACCACGTCTACCTGTCCGACTTCGGAATCACCAAGCGCGCGCTCACGCACACCGGCCTGACGTCCACCGGCCAGTTCGTGGGCACCGTCGACTACGTCGCCCCGGAGCAGATCGCCGGTGCCCACGTCGACCGCCGCGCCGACATCTACTCGCTCGGATGCGTCCTGTACGAGTGCCTCGTCGGCACCGTCCCGTTCGTGAAGGAGTACGAGCAGGCGATCGTCTACTCCCACCAGCACGACGCGACGCCGCGCCCGAGCGCACTGCGCCCCGACCTCCCCGAGGCGATCGACCATGTCATCGCCCGCGCGACCGCGAAGAGCCCCGACGACCGCTACCCGAACTGCCGGGCGCTGATGGACGCCGCGGCCGAGGCGTTCGGGCTGGCGAACAGCCGCCCGATCCGCGTCGCGACCGTGATCTCCGACCATTCCCCGCAGGCGGCCGCGCCCCCCTATGCATCGACCCCGCCGCCGTCCACCCCGCCAGCGTCGTACCCCCCGCCCGCCGCCACGCCGCCGGCGTCGTACCCCCCGTGGCAGACGCCTCCCG
>JBKPMQ010000031.1:0-2174 GCA_046732235.1 Actinomycetota bacterium | reverse complement strand
GCCGACGCCGGCCGGCCGGCTCTCCCAGGGAGCGCTGGCCGCCGTCGCCCCGAACGCGGGGTCCTAACACAGAACCCCACGAGGCCGGCCTGCGAGGCCACCGCGCACCGTCGGCGCACGGGTGACCGCGTCGTCGCGTCGACTAAGGGGCTACGTGCTGGCCGGCGCGGAGGGAAAAAACGGTGGGTGGGGATGGGTCTTCGGGGAGTCGGCACTTGTCGCCTCTGACAGGTGTCATTTGCACTTTCCCCACATTCCTGCAACCGCTCGACACCCACCCGTGACACCGCGCCCGCCACACTGGTTTGCATGTCGTGGAGCTCGCCGCCCACCCTCTACAAAGCCCGCCACGTTCCCACCAAGCAGCCGGTGTGCGCGATCTGCGTCGATCGCACCCGCGGAACGACAAAGCGGGTCCAGCTCACCCACCGCGTCTCGGTGTGGCTATGTGCCGCCCACGCAAGCCGCGAGTTTCAGACCCGCCGCGGCGGCCGCGACTTCGTCCGCACCCTCCACGGTGTGTGGCAGGCAAACGACTGCCTCACCGTTGCCCGCGACCACGCCCTTACCGCGCATCTGGAACGCCTCCGCCAACCCCGGCCCCAGCGTCCCCGTCCCGGCAGCTACGCCTGGCCCGACCTGCGCCGCACCGTCGAAGCCGGATACGCCGCCGGCGCCACCCCCGCCGACGCCCACGCCACCGTCCAGCAGCAGCACGCCGCCGGCCCCGCCCGCCCCCCAAGCCACCACGCCATCCAACGCTGGCACACCCAGCAGCGGTGGCTGGTCACGCCGCCTTGATGCCGGCGAGGCCCGGGTGGAGCAGGGCGACGGCGTCGGCGAAGCGCTCGGCGTTCGGGCCGATGCAGGCGGCGGAGAGGTGCTCGGGCGCGAAGAGCTGGCGCGCGAGCGCGGCGATCGCGTCGGCGTCGACGGCGTCGATCTCGGCGCAGACGCGGTCGAGGGAGAGCAGCTCGGCGTCGGTCAGCACCGACTTGCCGAGGCGGCTGGCACGGTTCGACGTCGACTCCATCGAGAGCACGATCCGGCCCTTCAGGTTCTCCTTGGCCCGCTCGAGCTCGGCGTGGTCGAAGCGGCCCTCCCCCATCAGCCGGAACTGGTCGGCGACGATGCGGATGCACTCGGCCAGGTTGTCCTCGCGCGTGCCCAGGTAGACGCCGACCATGCCCGTGTCCGCGTACTGCGACGCATACGTGTAGACGGAGTAGGCCATCCCCCGCCGCTCGCGGATCTCCTGGAACAGCCGGGACGAGGCCGAGCCGCCCAGCATCGAGTCGAGCAGCGACGCCGCGAAGCGGCGCCGGTCGGAGCGCGGGACGCCGAGGCCGCCGAGCGCGATGTGGAACTGCTCCGTGTCCTTGCGCTGGAAGAGCGAGCGCGGCTGCGACTCCCCCACCCATACCGGACGGACGCCGGTCGCGGCCTCGGGGATGCGGCTGAGCGGTGCGAAGCGCGTCTCGATGGCGTGCGCGAGCGGCTCGTGGTCGAGGTTGCCGGCCGCGGCGACGACGATGTTCGGCCCCACGTAGCGGGCCCCGTGGTAGTTCTGCACCAGCTCGGGAGTCGCGCCGGCGATCACGGCACCCGTGCCGATCACCGGCCGGCCCAGCGGATGGTCACCGAAGATCGCCTCGGCGATGAGGTCGTGCACGAGGTCCTGCGGCGTGTCCTCGTACATCGCGATCTCCTCCAGCACCACCTCCCGCTCCGACGCCATCTCGTCGGCGTCGAACCGCGGCTGGAGCACCATGTCGGCCATCACGTCGAGCGCCGTCTCGAGATGCGCGTCGAGGATCCGCGCGTAGACGACGGTGTACTCGCGCGCCGTGGCGGCGTTCAGCTCGCCCCCGAGGCCGTCGAAGATCTGGGCGATCTCGACCGTCGAGTAGCGCGATGAGCCCTTGAACAGCAGGTGCTCGATCAGGTGCGAGACGCCCGCCTGCGACGGCGTCTCGTCGCGCGACCCGGCGCCGATCCAGATGCCGATGGCGACCGAGCGCACCGACGAGACGCGCTCGGAGACGACCCGCTCGCCGCCGTCCAACGTGGTCATGGTGTAGCGCTGCACGCGCGGAACGCTAGACGACGGAGGGGGCGGCGCTCGCCGCCCCCTCCGGGGTGTTCCTAGTCCCGCCGCCGGCGCGGGCCGCGGT
>JBKPMQ010000030.1:0-11859 GCA_046732235.1 Actinomycetota bacterium | reverse complement strand
GCGCTCTGGGTGTGCCCGGCATCCGCGATCGTGCCCGCCTTCGGCGCCGCCGGGAGCGCGTCCGTGCACGCCGTCCGGGCCGGCGAGCACGGGCTCGCGGCCGTGATCGTCGACCGGCCGGGGATCGCCCGCGACGTCGACACGCCGGAAGACCTGGCCGCCGTCCGCCGCCTCGCGGCGGCGGGCGCCTGCCTCACCTGAACAGGTCTTCGGCGGGGTCGCGGATCAGGTCGCGGCCGCTGCCGTCGCCGCTCGCCTCGAAGCCGCGGATGAGCGCGGCGGGCACCCGTTCGAGCTTGCCCAGCACGAGGTCGGCCGCCGACGCCAGCTCGTCCGCGACGGCGACGGCGGTCGTCCGCAGCTCGTAGCCGGCCGGGTCGACGGCGCCGGCGTAGCTGCGCAGCGCGTCCAGCCCGCTGGCGCCGATGGCCGTTCCCACGATCCCCCGCCGCAGCGCCCGCCCCATCGTGTCGGCGACGACCACGGCCAGCCGCGCGTCGGCTCGTCGCTCGAGCTCCGCCCGCAGCCGGGCCGCGGAGGCGTCGGGGTCGAGAGGGAGGAGCACCGCCCAGCCGGCCGCCGGGCCGTTGGAGCGGTCGATCCCGGCGCTCGCGCACACGAACCCGTGGTGCGTCTCGGCGATGAGGAGTCCGGCGCGGCGGCGGACGATGCGGCGGCTCTCGCGCAGCACGAGCTCGGCCATGCGCGGGTCGCCGCCCTCGGCGGAGAGCTCGAGGGCGCGCGCCGACGGGGTGACCGTCGCCAGGTCGACCACGCGGCCCTCGCTCTTCGAGACGGCCTTGTGGGCGACCACGACCACGTCGCCGTCGCGGAGCGGCGGCGCGGCGGCGAGCACGAGCGCGGCCAGGTCGGCGCCGGCCTCGACCTCGCCCGCGGCGGCGATCGGGATCACCTCGATGTGGTCGGTCACGGACGGGGACCGCCGGCGGCGAGCGTCTGTGCGGCGAGGGCGCGGCTCGCGTCCAGGTTCGCCATCACGGTCGCCGTCACGCGCGCGCGGAGGCCGAGCCGCTCGACGCGGGGCGCGGCGGGCGCGTCCTCGTCGTCGATCACGAGCGTGCCCGCCAGCGACCGGTAGAGCTCGGCCACCCCGACGACAGAGGTCTCGTGCCCGAGCGTCGCGAGCATCCCCGCCGCCGGCCCCCGCAGCGCCCGCCCGGCGACGATCGGGCTCACCGCCACCACGCGGTCGCGGCGGGCGGCCACGGCGTTCCGGATTCCCGGCACCGCCAGGATCGGGTCGATCGAGATGAACGGGTTGGACGGCGCGATCACCACGATGTCCGCGCCGGCGATCGCGTCGAGCACGCCCGGGGCCGGCCGGGCCGATTCGGCGCCGTCGAAGCGGATCCGCGAGACCGGGTCGGCGTGGCTGCGGCGCACGTAGTAGGTCTGGAAGTCGACCTCGCCGCCGGGGATCGTGATCATCGTCCGCAGCCGGTCGTTCGTGGACGGAAGAAGCGTCGCCTCCAGGCCCATCGCCCCCGCCAGCCGCGCCGTGACGGCGTGCAGCGGCAGGCCGGCCCGGAGCATCTCCGTGCGGGCCAGGTGCAGCCCGAGATCGAGGTCGCCGAGCCAGAACCATGCCTCCGCGCCGAGGGCGCGGGCCTGCTCGAACGCCCGCGGCGTGTCGCCGCGCACGCCCCAGCCCTTGTCCGCGTCGATGCGGCCGGTGAGCGTGTAGAGCACCGTGTCGAGGTCTGGCGAGACATGCAGCCCGTAGGGCTCCAGGTCGTCGCCGACGTTCCCGACGATCGTGACCGCCGCCGGGTCGACGACCTCGACGAGGCCCTGCAGGAACCGCGCCCCGCCGACGCCGCCGGCGAGCACCGTTACGCGACGTTCGGGCATCCGCGCATATCATGGCCGCTCCGAGGGGCCGGATGCGACGGATGGGGGACACCGGGCTCGTGAACAGCAGGCGAGCGATCTTCACCGCGCCCGTGGCGAGCGTCGCGCTCGTCGCGCTCGGCGCTGCGCTCTGGGGCACGGACGGCGCCTTCCGCCAGCCGCTCGTGTCGCCCGTCGCCCGCTGGTCGCCGTACACGATCGTCCTGTACGAGCACGTGCTCCTGACCGCCGTCGTGGCGCCGTTCCTGATCCGGCACCGGCGTGGCCTGCGCCGGCTCGACCGGGGCGGGTGGCTGGCGGCACTCGGCGTCGCCTGGGGCGGCTCCGCCCTGGCCACGCTCGCGTTCACCACGGCCTTCGAGTACGGCAACCCCGACGTCGTCGTCCTCCTGCAGAAGACCCAGCCGCTGTGGGCGATCGCCGCGGCGGCGGTCGTGATGCGGGAGCGGCCGCTGCGGCGGCTGGGCTGGTACCTCGCTCCCGCGCTCTTCGGGACGTACCTGCTCTCGTTCGGCAACATGGCGCCGGCGGACGCGTTCACGGGCGCGGAGGGACGGGCCGCCCTGCTGGCGCTCGTCGCGGCGGCGCTGTGGGGCGCCGCGACGGCCTTCGGGCGGCGGACGCTCGTGTCGCTCGAGCCGCAGCTCGTGACGGCGGTGCGCTTCACGCTCGCGCTGCCGCTCCTGGCCGTGATCGCCCTCTACGAGGGGGTCGCCGCGCCGCCCGCCTCGGCGCACACCTCCGACTGGCCACGCCTGGTCGGGCTCGCGCTCGTCCCGGGCCTGTTCGCGCTCCTGCTCTACTACCGCGGCCTCGTGCACACGCCGGCATCGGTGGCGACCTTCGCCGAGCTGGCCTTCCCGGCGACGGCGCTCGTCGTGAACTACTTCGCGCTGGACGCCACGGTGAGCGCGACCCAGCTCGCCGGCTTCGCCGTCCTCTGGGTCACCATCGCACTCCTGCACCGCCTGCCCGTCGAGCTGCCCTCTAGCGGCGAGAGTCTCGCCATTCGACCAGCTTCGGCAGCAGGCTGAGATCCCACTCCGGCCCGCTGATGCCCATGATCAGGTGGGTGACGCCGATGTCGAGGTAGCCGTCGAGGTACGGCAGCGACTCCTCCCGGATCCCCCCGATCGACCGCTCGATCTCGGCCGGGTCGCGGCCGACCTTGCGGCACCAGTCGTCGAGGACACCGCACTTGTGCGCGGCCCGCTCGGGGTCGCCGAACCCGTTCCAGATGTCGGCGTGCTGGGCCACGATGCGCAGGGTCACGCGCTCGCCGCCGCCGCCGATCATGATCGGCATCGGGTTTCGCACCGGCGGCGGCCGGAGCTTCGCCATCCGCGAGTGGATCCGGGGCATGGCGGCGTCGAGGTCGCGCAGGCGCGAGGGAGCGGTCCCGAACTCGTAGCCGAACTCGTCGTAGTCGCGCTGGAACCAGCCCGACCCGATCCCGAGGATCAGCCGACCGCCGGAGATGTGGTCGACCGTCCGTGCCATATCGGTCAGGAGCTCCGGGTTGCGGTAGCTGTTGCAGGACACGAGCGCGCCGATCTCGACCCGCTCGGTCGCCTCGGCCATCGCCCCGAGCCATGTCCAGCACTCGAAGTGGTTGCCGTCCGGGTCGCCGCGGAGCGGATGGAAGTGGTCCCAGGTGAAGACGGTGTCGGCCCCGAGCTCCTCGGCCCGCAGCCACGTGTCGCGCATCTTCGAGACCGTTCCGTGCTGGGGCTGCACCTGCACCCCGATCCGGATCGCGCGTCGTTCCGCCACGAACGCGAAAGCTAGCGCGGCGGCCTCCGGACCGGCGCGTACCCCGGAAGGGGGGCGAGGCGGCGCCCGATTCTGGCGATGCACTTCATATGCGCGCATGCGCGTGCGTCCCCCGCTCGCCCCTCAAGAACTTGTGCCCACAGCCGATACCCCGCCTGTGAACCCCGATCGTCGCCGCACCCCCGACCGCAGGCGCACCAGCGACGAGGTCAAGTGGATTGACCGATGGCTGGCAGCCTGCGCGGACCTCGACGAGCTGAAGCGCTCGAACCCGATGACCGACGCCGTGATCGACGAGATCGACGGCCGGCGGATCCGTGTCGGCGGCCAGTGGCTGGCCGACTTCGCGTCCTGCAACTACCTCGGGTTCGACCTCGACCGGGAGATCATGGATTCGATCCCGGGGCACGTCGAGCGCTGGGGCACCCACCCGAGCTGGTCGCGGCTGCTGGGCAGCCCGACACTGTTCGGGGACATCGAGGAGCGTCTGACCGAGCTGCTCGGCTGCGAGGACGCCCTCGTCCTGCCCACCATCACCCACATCCACATGGCGGTGATCCCGGTGCTCGCCGCCGGCGGGTCGGTGTTCATGGACAGCCGGGCCCACAAGACGATCTACGACGGCTGCCAGTTCGCCGTCGCCCGCGGCGCGACGCTCAAGCGGTTTCGGTTCGAGGATCCCGACGACCTCGAGCGGCTCCTGATCGAGGACCGCTCCGACCACCGCCTCGTGTGCATGGACGGCGTCAACAGCATCACCGGCAACGCCCCCGACCTGGCCGCGTTCGCCCGCGTCACCCGCCGCCACGGCGCGCTGCTCTACGTCGACGACGCCCACGGCTTCGGCGTCATCGGCGAGCGCTCGCCCTCCGAGCTCTCGCCGTACGGCACGCGCGGGAACAGCATCGTCCGCCACCTGGACGAGACCTACGAGGGCCTCATCCTCGTCGGCGGCTTCTCAAAGGCCTATTCGTCGCTGGCGGCCTTCATCGCCTGCCCGACCCCGCTGAAGGAGATGCTGAAGACGGCCGCACCGCCGTACCTCTACTCGGGCCCGCCGCCGGTGGCCTCGCTCGCGACCACCCTGGCCGGGTTCGACGTCAACGAGCGCCGCGGCGACGAGCTGCGCCGCGTGCTCTACGAGCGCACCGGCCGCGTCCTCGCCGCCCTGGGCCGGATCGGCGTGCGGACGCTCAACCACTCGGGCTTCCCGATCATCGAGATCCCGCTCAGCGACCACCGTGACATCGGCGCGGTCGGGCGCTTCCTGTTCGACAACGGGATCTACGTCACGCTGGCCGCCTACCCGCTCGTGCCCAAGGACGAGGTCGGGTTCCGGATCCAGGTCACCGCGGCCAACGGCGACGACGAGATCGACGAGCTGATCGACGTCCTCGGCCGGCTGGCCCAGCGGTTCGAGCTGCAACGCCCCGACGACCTCCGGGAGGCCGCATGAGCCGTCTCACTCAGTCCGCGCGCGCGGCCCTGTGGCCGCCGTCGCCGCGCACCGTCTGGCTCTGGTATCTGCTGGCCGGGTCGTTCTTCACGTACCTCTACGCCGTCGTGCCGGTCTTCCAGCGCGGCACCGCGATCCACGGGCCGATCATCAACGCGCTCGGCTTCTCGGGCGTGGCCGCCATCCTCGCCGGGATGCGCATGCACCGGCCGAAGGCGCTCCTCGCGTGGAGCTTCCTCGCCCTCGGCCAGACGCTCTTCCTGGTCGGCGACTTCTACACCTACAGCCTCCCGAGCCTGTTCGGCCTGCAGGTCGGCTTCCCCTCGCCCGGCGACGCGCTCTACCTGACCGTCTACCCGGCGCTGATGGCGGGCCTGCTGCTGCTGGTGCGGCGGCGCAACCCGCGTACCGACCGGGCCGGCGCCATCGACTCGCTCATCCTCACGCTCGGGATCGCCCTGCTCTCGTGGGTGTTCCTGATCGCCCCGAACATCCAGCTCGGCGGCAACTGGCTTCCCGAGGCCGTCTCGATCGCGTACCCGGTGGGCGACGTCCTCCTGCTCGCCGCGGCGATCCGGCTCGCGGTCGACCGCGGCGTCCGCGCCCCCGCCTTCTACCTGCTCGCCGGCAGCATCGTCTGCCTGCTCACGACCGACTCGGTCTACAACCGCATGCTCCTCGACGGCACCTACAACACCCAGGTGATCCTCGATGTGGGCTGGATCTTCTACTACCTGCTCTGGGGCGCTGCGGCCCTGCACCCGTCGATGCGCACGCTCGAGCAGCCCGCCGAAGGCCGCACCCGGCTGACGCCGCTGCGCCTCGCGTTCCTGTGCGTGGCCTGCCTGATCGCGCCGGGCATCCGCTTCTTCCAGGAGTGGGGCAACGCCAACGTCATCGTCGTGATCGTCGCCTCGATGATCATGTTCCTGTTCGTGCTCGTCCGCATGTCCGGCCTGGTGCGCCAGGAGGAGCGGGCGGTCGCCCGCCAGCGCGCGCTGCGCCGCGCCGGGGTGGCGCTCGTCGGCGCCGCCGACATCGACCAGATGGAGGACGCCGCCACCGCCGCCGTGCGCGAGCTTGCCGGCGCCGCGGCGGACGCCCGCCTCATCAGCCTGCACGAGGATCCCGCCGAGGACGTCGTGTCCCCGGCCGTGCGCGCCTGGATCACGGAGGCCGCGTCCGGCGACGGGCCCCCGGTGCGCTGGACCGACGTCCCCCGCGAGCAGCTCGATGAGCTCGAGCTCGCCCGCGAATCGCACTACGCCCTGATCGGCCTGGCCGGCCGCGCCGCCGGCAGCGCGTTCCTGCTCGTCGGCATTCCCGGCGGCCACGGCAGCGAGATGAGCGGCGCGCTCGAGACCCTGTCCGCGCAGATGTCGCTCGCCATCGACGGCGCGCTCCTGGCGGAGGACCTGCACCGCCGCCGCAGCGAGGCCCGCTTCCGCGCCCTGCTGGAGCACTCGAGCGACCTGATCGCGGTGCTCGACCGGACCGGGATGATCGTCTACCAGAGCCCGGCCATCGAGGAGGTGCTCGGGTACCAGGTCGAGGACGTCGTGAACGCGCACTTCGACCTGCTCGTTCGCCCGAGCGACCGCACCCGGCTGATTCAGGTCGTCGAGAGCGCCGACGCCGGCGTCGGCGGCTCCGGCATGTTCGAGTGCAGCCTGCGCACCCGCACCGGCGAGTGGCTCCAGTTCGAGATCCACCATCGCAACCTGCTCTCCGAGGAGTCGGTGCAGGGAATCGTCCTGAACTGCCGCGACATCAGCGAGCGCAAGCTGTACGAGGACCAGCTCGCGCACCAGGCGTTCCACGATCCCGTCACCGGCCTCGCCAACCGGGCGCTCTTCGCCGACCGTGTCGGCCACGCGCTCGCCCGTTCGACCCGGGAGGGGTCCACGGTCGGCGTGATCTTCATCGACCTCGACGACTTCAAGACGATCAACGACAGCCTCGGCCACGCGTCCGGCGACGCGGTGCTGCAGGAGGTCGCGCACCGGCTGCGCACCGCCGTCCGCCCGACCGACACGGTCGCGCGCTTCGGCGGCGACGAGTTCGCCGTCCTGGTCGAGGAGGTGCAGCGCTCGCAGGAGGCCGTCGACGTCGCCGAGCGCGTGCTCGAGGGCCTGAACGCCCCGATCGACATGGGCGAGAAGGAGCTGTTCGTGGGCGCGAGCATCGGCCTCTGCCTGACCGGCGAGGGCATGACCGACGCCGCCGACCTGCTGCGCAACGCCGACGTCGCCATGTACATGGCCAAGCGCGAGCGCAAGGGCAGCTACCGCGTCTTCGAGCCGGACATGCACCGCGAGGTGGTCGAGCGGCTCGAGATGCGGGCCGACCTCCAGCGGGCGATCGAGACCGACCAGCTCGAGGTGCACTACCAGCCGGTGATCCGCCTCTCCGGCACGACCGTGTACGGCTTCGAGGCGCTCCTGCGCTGGCATCACCCGACCCGCGGGAGCATTCCGCCGGCGCAGTTCATCCCGGTCGCCGAGGACACCGGCCTGATCATCCCGATCGGCCGCTGGACGCTCAACCAGGCGTGCGCGCAGGGCGCGCTGCTGAGCGACGAGTTCGGGCCCGAGCCGCCGCTCTCGATCAGCGTGAACCTGTCGGCGAAGCAGCTCCAGTCGGAGACGATCGTCGACGACGTCCGCTCCGCCCTCGACGCCTCCGGCCTCGCCCCGTCGCATCTCGTGCTCGAGATCACCGAGTCCGTCCTCATGGTCGACATGGATCTGGCGGTGGAGCGGCTGAACGCGCTGAAGGCGCTCGGCGTCAAGGTCGCCATGGACGACTTCGGCACCGGCTATTCGTCCCTCAGCTACCTGAACCGGCTGCCCGTCGACATCCTCAAGATGGATCGCTCGTTCCTGACCTCCGGCGAGGCGGTCTCGGCACTGCCGGAGGCGATCGTCCGGATCGGCGAGACGCTCCACCTGGAGGTCGTGGCCGAGGGCATCGAGCAGGCGACGCAGGCATCGGTCCTGCGCGACCTCGGGTGCGGGCTGGGACAGGGCTTCCTGTTCGCCCACGCGATGAGCTCGCCCGACCTGATGCGCTATCTGAACAGCGTGTACGACTCGGCCGGGCCAGAGGCTCAGGCCGATGCAGCATAGTTACGACGGGCTCGACCGCCCCGGCGGTTTCAGCCGGCTGAACCTGCTCGCGCCGCTGCGGCACCGGGACTTCCGGCTGCTGTGGTCGGGCATGACGGTGTCGCTGCTCGGGGACGGGATCTTCCTCGTCGCGATGGCCTGGCAGGTGTACGCCGTCTGGGACGCGCCGGCGGCGCTCTCGATGGTCGGGATCGCGATGACGGTGCCCACGATCGTGTGCCTGCTGCCGGGAGGCGTCGTCAGCGACCGGCTCAGCCGGCGCGGGATCATGCTCGCCGCCGACGCGGTGCGCGCGATCGCGATCGCCATTCTCGCGGCCCTCTCGATCAGCGGCCGCATCGAGGTGTGGGAGATCGCCGTCCTCGCGATGGTGTACGGCGCCGGAACGGCCTTCTTCACGCCGGCGTTCGAGGCCCTCGTCCCCGACATCCTGCCCTCCTCCGACCTCCCGGCGGCCAACTCGCTCGACCAGTTCGTGCGCCCGATCGCCCTGCGCCTGGCCGGCCCGGCGGTCGGCGGCTGGCTGATCGCCGCCTTCGGGCCGGGGATCGCGTTCGCCGCGGACGCCGCCTCGTTCGTCGCGGCCGGCGTCGCCGTCCTCGCGATGCGGCCGGTGCCGCGCCACGTCCCCGAGGGGCTGTCGGTCATGGCGGACATCCGCGGGGGCTTGCGGTTCATCCGCGGCCGCACCTGGATCTGGGGCACGCTCGTGTCCGCCGCGTTCGCGTACCTGCTCTTCCTCGGCCCCACCGAGGTGCTCCTGCCGTACGTGGTCAAGAACGGCCTGCACGGCTCCGCCGGGATGCTCGGAGTCGTCTTCGCCGCCGGCGGGATCGGCTCGATCGGCGCCGCCGTGCTGATGGGCCAGCGCGAGCAGCCGCGCCGCCAGATGACCTTCATCTACGTCGTCTGGACGCTCGCGACCCTCGCCGTCGCCGGCTACGGGCTCGCCACGGCGACCTGGCAGCTCGTCGTCGCCTGCCTGCTCTTCAACGCGCTCGAGACGGCCGGGACGATCGTGTGGGCGACGCTCAAGCAGCGCCACGTCCCCGCCTCCATGCTCGGCCGCGTGTCGAGCCTTGACTGGCTCATCTCGATCGGTCTCTTGCCGCTCTCGTTCGCGCTCACGGCGCCGGTGACCGAGCTGATCGGCGCGCGCCTGACGCTGGTCGGTGCGGGCGTCGGGGGCGCCGTGATCACGTTGGCGGCCCTCTTCCTGCCGGGGATGCGCGACGTCGAGCGCGAGGAGGCGGAGGCCGAAGCGCCGATCCCGGCCGACGTGCCGGTGGACGTCGTGGTCGTCGCGACCGTCCTGCGCCAAGCGCCCGCCCCCGCGGCGGTTGCAGCCGCCCGGCGCATGCATCCGTGATACGGTCGCCCCGATGGAGGGGAACTGGATGCTGGGCGCCGCCGCCCTGCTCGTCGTCGGCGCCGCAGCAGCGGGCAATTCACTGGCCGTCGCCCTGGGGGTCTGGGCGATGGGCATCGCCTGGATCGTCGTCGGCGTGCTCCTCGGGGCGCGCCGCCATATCGGCTGAGAACTAGCCGCCGCTCCTGCGCCGCAGGGCGATGCCGGTCAGGATCTCGCGCACGATCCGGTCGCCGACGAGCGCGGTGATGTCGGTCGAGCCGATCCGGCTCGGGAGCACCTCGACGACGTCCGCGCCGACGAGGTCCAGCCGCTCGGCGCCGATGCGGCAGGCCCACAGCAGGTCGGCCGGCGTCATGCCGCCGGGCTCGGGGGTACCCGTGCCGGGCGCGAAGGCCGGGTCGAGCACGTCGACGTCGACCGACATGAACGCCGGCCCGTCGCCGACGGCCGCCAGCGCGCGCTCGAGCGCCGCGGCGATCCCCTGCTCGCGCACCTCGTGCATCGGGATCGCCGTGATCCCCCGCTCCGCCTGCCACGAGAGCTCCTCCGGCCCGGGCCAGTAGCCGCGCAGGCCGACCTGGGCGTAGCGGCGCGGGTCGACGTGGCCATCGCGGACGAGGTGGTACATCGGCGTGCCGTGCGAGAGCTCGACGCCGTGCACGCTGCGGGCGGTGTCGGTATGGGTGTCGAAGTGGAGCAGGCCGACCGGGCCGTGCCGCTCGGCGCACGCGCGCACGTCCGGCTCGGCGATCGAGTGGTCGCCGCCGAGGACGATCGGGATCGTGCCCGCGCGCACGGCCTCGCCGACGGTGCGCAGGATGGCGGCGTGCGACGCGGCGGGGTCGGCGGGGACCACGGGGGCGTCGCCGAAGTCGACGACCGTGAGCTCGGCCATCGCGTCGATGCCGACCTCAAGGTGGGGGCCGGGCAGCCCTCCGGCCGCGCGGATGGCCCGCGGCCCGCTGCGCGCCCCCGGCGACTCCGACACGAGCTCGTCCATCGGCGCGCCGATGATGGCGACGTCGACTCCCGTGAGCTCGGCCGCGTCCTCCGTGTAGCGCATGCCGCCGAACGTGAGCAGGCCGGCGTGGTCGGGCTTGTCGCCGTTGGGCCAGCGCGCGGTCGGGTCGATCACCGACGCGATCCTACCGAGGCGGATCCTCAGGTCGCGCAGGCCGACGTGTCGCTCGCCGCCGCGGCCGCCATGGCGGCGAGCGTCGGCTCGAACTCGATCGTGAGCTCGCCGGCGCGCGGCGTCTCGATGTGGGTCATCCCCGCCGCGGCCGGCCCGACGCAGACGTCCGTCTGGTCGGTCGACCAGTACGGGCTGAAGCTGACGCGGAGCTCGTAGCCGCCGGGCGCGGGCAGCCACAGCCGGATGCGCGAGCCGCCGAGCTGCATCACGCGCGCGCCCGGCGTCGGCTGGTCCGCGGTCACGATCGGCGTGGGGTGGGGGAGCGCGAAGACCGTCCAGTGCGGCAGCGTCGCCACCAGCCGCAGCCCCGAGCGGCCCGACCGCAGCAGGCGGGCTTCCGCGAGCGCGCTGTAGTCGAGCGGCGCGTGCGGCAGCAGCACGTAGCGGACGCCGACGCGCCGCAGCCAGGCCCGGTATGCCCTGCCCGTGATCGCCGGCCGGTACAGCACGGCGTTCTGGGGGAAGTCGTCCTGCCGGTACCAGCCGCGGGCGAGCGCGATCCGGTGTCGGGCGAGATAGAACGCCTCCCAGTGCCCCGCCGTGGCCACGACCTCGGTGCGGTACTGCGGGCTGCGGCGGGCGTCGAGGAACTGCACCGCAGGGCGCCAGAACGGGGCCGCCGTGGCCGGATCCGACCAGGCGGAGTACGCGTTTCGCACCGCCGGCCCGAGCTGGAATGCGAGCGCGAGCGCGAGCACCGGCGCAAGCACCGTCCACGACCGCCGCCGGCCGACGTTCCCCGCCAGCCACAGGAGCGGGACGCCGGCCATCGTGAAGAGCCGGGTCGAGTTCGAGCCGACCGGGCTGGGCACGGCGAAGGCGGCCAGGTTCAGGGCCAGGTAGGCGAGGAACACCATCCGCAGGCCGCGGGCGCGCGGGCTCCTCGCGGTCAGGTAGAGGCCGGCGCCCGAGAAGGCCCCGATGACGAGCAGGTCGCTCGCGTGGTACGGGTACCACCCGCCGGCCGGGAACGCGCGCTGGACGGCGAGGCAGGCGGCGGCCGTGGCGGCGAGCGCCGCGACGGCAAGCTTGTTGTGGCGGGCGATCGCGAGCGGGTTGCGGC
>JBKPMQ010000029.1:0-4065 GCA_046732235.1 Actinomycetota bacterium | reverse complement strand
CGCCCGTCCCGAAGGCCGAGCCGAAGGCGCCGCCCGAGCGCCCGGCCGTCTCCGAGGCAGCCCTCGCCGAGCTGCACGCCCGCCTCGCGGAGAACCCGCTCCAGCCGCCATCGCTCGAGGCCGGCGACACCGCCGCGATCGCCGCGCTCGTCGAGGAGGGGCGGGCCGTGCGGGCCGGGCGTGACCTCGCGTTCACCGCCGAGGCGTTCGCGACCGCCCGCGACGCCGCGGTCGCGATCGCGAGCGACGGGGGCAGCGTGACGCTGGCGCAGCTGCGCGACCGGCTCGGGATCTCGCGCAAGTTCGCTCAGGCGCTGCTCGAGGCGATGGACGCGAACGGCATCACCCGCCGCGTGGGCGACGAGCGCGTCCTGCGCCGCCGCGCCCGTGAATAAACGGGGTCTGACCCCGTTTATTCACGATTGTTCCGAAGCCCGGGCTGTACGCTCTTTCACGTGCGATCGCGCCTGCTCTACCCGCTGGTATTCATCGCCGGCGCGTCCACGATGTCCACCGAGATGTGTGCCTCGCGCCTGCTCGCGCCGTTCTTCGGCGCGTCGATCCTCGTGTGGGCGAACATCATCGGCCTGATCCTGATCTACCTCGCCGTCGGCTACTTCGTCGGCGGCCGGGTGGCCGACCGCTATCCCTCGATGACGGTGATGGCGCGGCTGATGCTGATCGCGGCGGCCGCCGTCGCCGTGCTGCCGTTCATCGCCCAGCCGTTCCTGTCGGCCGCGGTGGGCGCGTTCGCGAGCACGTCCGTGGGTGCGTTCCTGGGCTCGTTCTTTGCCGTGATGCTGCTCTTCTCCGTGCCGGTGACGCTGCTGGGGATGGCGTCGCCGTTCGCGGTGCGGCTCGGCGTCCGCACTGTGGAGGAGGCGGGCGAGGTGGCGGGGCGCATGTACGCGCTCTCGACCATGGGCAGCATCCTGGGCACGTTCGTGCCGGTCGCCCTGCTGATCCCCGAGATCGGTACGCGCCGCACCATGCTCGGATCGGCCGCCCTGCTGGCGCTCGCGTCCGCCCCGGCGCTCGGGCGCCGCTACATGCTCGCCCCCGTCGCCATCGCGGCGATCGCCCTGATCCCGCCGGGGACGGTCAAGCCCGGCAGCGCGCTCATATACGAGGGCGAGTCGGCCTACCAGTTCGTCCAGGTGCAGCGGCTGTCCGACGGCGAGCGCGTCCTGCACCTGAACGAGGGCTGGGCCGACCACTCCGTCTGGCGGCCGCACGAGGTGCTCACGGGCGGCTACTGGGATCAGTTCCTGCTCGCTCCGCTCCTGCACGGGCGGCCGTTCCGGAACCTGGCGATGATCGGCTATGCAGGCGGGACGGTCGGCCGCGCATACGGCGCCTTCTGGCCCGGGGTGAGGATCACGGGCATCGAGCTCGACCCCCGGGTGACGGAGGTCGGCCGGCGCTACTTCGGCCTCGCCTCCAACCCGCGCGTCTCGGTCGCGACCGCGGACGGCCGCGTGTACCTCGAGACGCACGACGACCGCTACGACGCCGTCTTCCTGGACGCGTTCCAGCAGCCGTACATTCCCTTCTACCTCACCACCCAGGAGTTCTGGGGCCTCGCCGCCGACCGGCTCAAGGCGCGCGGGATGGTGATGGCAAACGTCGGCCGGATCCCCGAGGACGACAGCCTCGCCCGCGACATCGCCGGAACGATGGCCACCCGGTTCGCGTCCGTCTTCCTCTGGCGCCAGAGCGGCTACAACGACATCGTCGTGGGCTTCCGCCACCGGGTCAGCCGGGCGACCCTCGCCCACCGCCTGCTCGGTGCCCCGTATGCGCTCGATCCCGCCGCAGCGCCGGCGCGGGACCTGCGTCCGATCGCACCGTCGAGCGATCCGCTCACCGACGACAGGGCGCCGGTCGAGTGGATGACCGACCGCATGATCATCCAGTACGTGTCGGCGCACTGACCGTGGCCGAGGCGGGCCCGCAGGCCGCGGCGATCGTCCTCGCGGGGGGAGCGTCGAGGCGCATGGGGCGGCCCAAGCCGCTGCTCGACTGGCACGGCACCCCGCTCGTCCACCACGTCGCCGCGATCCTGGCCGGGGTCTGCGACCCCGTCGTCGTGGTCAGCGCGCCGGGGGAGGAGCTGCCGCTTCCGGCGGGCGTCGAGACGGCCGAGGACGCCGCCGCCGGCGGCGGGCCGCTCGAGGGCGTCGCCGCCGGGATGGAGGCCATGGGCGGCCGGGCCGGGGCGGTGTTCCTGGCGGCGACCGACCTCCCCCTCCTGCACCCGCAGGTCGTCCGCGAGCTCGTCGCGGCGCTGCCGGGATATGACGCCGCGGTCCCGGTCGTCGGCGGGCACGATCAGACCCTGGCCGCGGCCTACGACGCCCGCACGCTTCTGCGGGCACGGGAGCTGCTCGCCGCGGGACGCCCCCGGATCGCAGCGCTTCTCGACGGCGCCCACGTCGCCCGCATCCCTGCCGGCCGCCTGTCGCACCCGGACGCCGTCCGCAACGCGAACACGCCGGAGGAGTACGAGCGCCTGCTCGCGCTCAGTCGCCCGACTCGTTGACGGGCGCACGCGGCGTCGAAGCTTCGCGTCGGTCGCGCTGCGAGCGCCGCCACACGACGTGCCCGACGATCGTGAGCACGACCGCCAGGAGCCCGGCGAGCCCGATCGCCTCGAAGAGGCTCGAGGCGCTCGACCCGAGGATGTAGGCGGCCGTCCCGACCGTGCACACCCACCCGGTGGCGCCGAGCGCGTTGAAGACGAAGAACCGCCGCCAGGGCATCTCGTTCACGCCCGCGAGCAGGGCGGCGGTGAACCGCAGCACCGGCAGCCAGCGGCCGAAGAAGACGGTCTTGCCGCCGTGGCGGGCGAAGAAGTGCTCGCCCTCGTCGACGAACTGGCGCCGCTGCCGCTCCCAGCGGCCCGGCGCCAAGAGGACGCGGTGACCGAAGCGGCGGCCGACGAGGTAGCCGAGGTTGTCGCCCACGATCGCCGCCGTGATGGCGACGGCGAACACGGCCGGGAGCGACATGCTGCCCGTCGAGGCCAGCACGCTCGCGGCGATCAGGCTCGTCTCTCCGGGCACCGGCGCCCCGGCCGACTCGACCATGATCAGCCCGAACAGGAGCGCGTACCCGAGGTGGGCGGGCACGTGGTAGATCGAGATGGCGAGCAGCAGCGTGATGAGGCCCTCCTGGGCGTGATGGTAGCCAGACGCCGTTCGGCGCCGGATTGCAGGAGTCGCCCGCCGGCCGCAGAACCTCGCCCGCATGGAGAATCTCGACCTGAGTCAAGCCGAGGGGATGCCGATCCTGGCGCGCATCGTCGTGCCGCTCACGGCCGTCGAACGCGAGGCGATCGGCGAGGTGCGGGGGATGTCCCGCGAGCACTGCCAGGTGCCGCTGCCTCCCGCCGCGCGCGTGGTGCAGGCCGAGCGCACCGAGGGCGCCTGGGTGGTCTGGTACGTCGAGAAGGTCGACGCGATCTAGCGATCGTGCCGGTGGTGCCGGTGGCCGTGCCGCCCATGGCGGCGAGGCAGGCCGACGTGGCGGTGGCGCCGGCACCCGCCTGAGCGGAAGGCGCCGGGGTGGTGGGGGCGCTGGTGGCGCTTGTGCCGCACGTGCAGCCGGTGGTGACGCGCGTGGCGCCGGTGATGGTGCGTGCGGCGGTGCCGGTGATGGGCATGCCGATGGCCGTGCCGGGTGGCGGCCGCGTGCCGATGGCCCTTCGGCGCCGGGTCGTGCGCGGCCGGCGTCGCGTTGCTCGCCGGGCGAGGGGTAGGCAGAGCGGCCACGGGGGGAGGCACGTTCGCAACGGCGACGCGTACGTGTGACCGATGCACGGGCTCCGAAGTGCCGGCCGGCGCCGCGAAGATGCCTGCGTCCGCACCGATCATGCTCCCGAAGTCCGGGACTGAGAGCGCATTCGGCGCCGTCAGCGCGATCGCGCCCAGGACGGTGTACACCGCCAACATGGCGGCGCCCAGCCCGACCGACGAGACCATCCCGCGCGACCGGGTGACCATCCAAGACCCTGCGGGTTCCGTGCTTGCGAAGCTCATCCTCAAAGACCCCCAGGAGGTATAC
>JBKPMQ010000028.1:0-5755 GCA_046732235.1 Actinomycetota bacterium | reverse complement strand
CAGCGAGCCTTCGTCCCGCACGACGCGGCGGGTCGATGAGCCCGAAGCGGCGGCCGGTGTAACACCTGGATCGTGGAGACGGACTGTCCCGACTCATGGGGGACATCCACTTCACCGGCCTCTTCCTCGTGATGGCGATCGCGTTCACGGCGCCGCTCCTACTCGGGTTCGCGCCCGCGTTGCGGCTCCCTTCGGTCGTCGTGGAGCTGGTCGCCGGCATCGTCGTCGGCCCTTCCGTGCTCGGATGGGTCGAGCTCGATCCGGCGATCGAGGTGCTCGCGCTGATCGGTCTGGCCGTCCTGCTGTTTCTGGCGGGGCTCGAGATCGAGTTCGAGCGGCTGCGCGGCCCCATCCTGCGGACGACCTCGGTCGGCTTCGTGATCTCGTTCGCCGTCGCCGTCAGCGTCGGCCTCGGGCTCGACGCCGCCGGGCAGGTGGATTCCCCACTGCTCGTCGCGGTGATCCTCTCGGCGACCTCCCTCGGCATCGTCATACCGGTGCTGAAGGACTCGAACGAGATCTCTTCCGAGTTCGGCCAGCTCGTGATCGCCGCCGCCTCGATCGCCGACTTCGGCGCGGTGATCCTGCTCTCGCTGTTGTTCTCACGCGAGTCGACCGGGACGGGGGCAAAGGTCGTACTCCTCGTCGGATTCTTCCTCGCGGTGGCCGCGCTGGCCGTTGCGATCGCCCGCGCCGAGCACCTCGACCGGTTGTCGCGCGTGGTCGAGCGCCTTCAGGACACGACCGCGCAGATCCGCGTCCGGGGGGCGTTCCTGCTTCTGGTCGGTCTCGTCGCACTCGCGGAGAGCCTCGGCCTCGAGGTGATCCTCGGAGCCTTCCTGGCCGGCGCCGTGCTGACGCTCGTCGATCGCGACCGGATGATGACGCATCCGCTCTTCCGCCTGAAGCTCGAGGCGGCGGGGTTTGGCATCTTCATCCCGGCCTTCTTCGTCGCCAGCGGTATCCAGTACGACGGCGGCGCGCTTTTCCAGAGCGCCTCGACGGTCGCGCGTGTCCCGCTGTTCCTCGCTGCGCTGCTGGTCGTCCGCGGCCTGCCGGCGCTCCTCTACCGGCCTGTGGTCGGCACCCGCCGGACCGTCGTCGCGGCGTTGCTGCAGGCGACGTCGCTCCCGTTCATCGTCGCCGCATCCATGATCGGCATGGAGCTCGGGCTGCTCGACAGGGCCACGGGCGCCGCACTGATCGCCGCCGGCCTGCTCTCGGTGCTCGTGTTCCCGCTCGCCGCCCTGACGGTGCTGCGCGGCGGCGAGCGCCGGCCCGTGGCTCCGACCGCAGCGGCGGCCGGCCACGCGGGCGTCAACCCCACCACCTGAACCAAGGAGGGAAGCATGTCAGCCACCGCACCGAAGCCGACGACCGAGGGCATGCGCGGCCTGAAGGGCAAGAACGTGCTGGTCACGGGCGGAACCTCTGGCATCGGCCAGGCGATCGCAGTCCGGTTCGCCGAGCACGGCGCCAACGTCGCGATCAACTACCTGCGGATGCCGGATGAAGCGGCGGACACTCGGGAGAAGGTGCAGGCCTGCGTCAACCAGGTCCGGCAGACCGGGGTGCGCGACGTGCTCGTGCAGGGCGATGTGTCCCGCGAGGAGGACGCGGTCGCGATGTTCGGCGACGCAATCGAGAAGCTCGGCGGGATCGACGTTCTCGTCAACAACGCCGGAATCCAGATCTCGAGGCCGTCGCACGATCTTTCTGCAGACGACTTCGACAAGGTGATCGGCGTGAACGTGCGGGGTGCGTTCCTCTGCGCCCGCGAGGCCATCCGCCACTTCCTCGACCAGGACAAGGGCGGCAGCATCATCAACATCTCGAGCGTCCACCAGCGCATTCCGAAGCCCGGCTACCTCGGCTACTCGGTGAGCAAGGGCGGCATGCAGAACCTGACGACCACCCTCGCGCTGGAGTACGCCGGACACGGCATCCGCGTGAACGCGGTCGGCCCGGGTGCCACCGTGACGCCGATCAACCGGGCCTGGATCGACGACCCGGCGAAGCGGGAGATGGTCGAGGCCCACATCCCGATGGTGCGCGCCGGGACCTCGGACGAGATGGCCGGAGTCGTCTGCTTCCTGGCGAGCGACGACGGCGCCTACATCACCGGCCAGACGCTGTTCGTCGACGGCGGCCTGACCCTGTACGCCGACTTCCGCGAGCCGTGGTCGTCGGAGTGACACCCGCCGAGAGCTGGTGGCCGTCCCCGTTCGGCGAGGACGACCAGCTGGGCATGCTGAACCTCGTCACGGCGCCGAAGCGCCGCGCCGCGCTGAGCCTCGTCCAGGAAGGCCGCGTCTACGACCTCGGCCGCGTGCTCGACGAGCGATGTCCGGTGTTCCCCGGACGCTACTTCCGGCAGACCCTCGTGACGACGGCGCACCACGCCAACGAGTCGATGCCCATCGGCGAGAACCGGGTGAACTGGGTGACCGAGATCGTCACCGGCACCCAGCAGCTCGGCACCCACCTGGACGCCCTCAGCCACCTGCAGATCGGCGACCGTGGATACAACGGATGGCGCCTCGCCGATCTTGCCGGGCCCGCGGGCATGCGCCGCCTGGGCGCCGAGACGATCCCGCAGATCGTCACGCGCGGCCTGCTCGTCGACGTGTCGCATCGTGCCCCCGGCGCCGGGGATGTGATCACCCTCGCCGACCTCGCCGGGAGCGAGCCCGAGCCCGGCGACGCCGTCCTCTTCCACACGGGGTGGGGGAGCCGGTGGGACGACCCGGACGCCTATCTCGACGGAGAGCCCGGCCCCGGATACGACGTGGCCGAATGGCTCGTCGAGCACGGCGTCGCCCTCACCGGCTGCGACACGTGGAGCTACGGCCCCGTGCCGGCCGAGGATCCGGCGCGGCCGTTCGACGTGCCGCAGATGCTGAACGTCCGCCACGGCGTGTTCGTCGTGGAGAACCTCGACACAGCCGAGCTCGCCGCCGACGGCGTGCGGGAGTTCGCGCTCATCCTCACCCACCCGAAGCTTCGCGGCGCCACCGGCGCCTGGACGTCACCGATCGCGATCGTCTGATGGGAGGACCCGGAATGCAGGAGCACTACGACGTCATCATCATCGGCACCGGTGCCGGCGGCGGCACGCTCGCCCACCGGCTCGCGCCGACCGGCAAGCGGATCCTTCTGCTCGAGCGCGGCGACTACCTCCGCCGCGAGCTCGACAACTGGAGCAGCAGGGCCGTCTTCGTCAAGGCCAGGTACAAGACGGAGGAGGAGTGGTACGACAAGAACGGACAGTCCTTCCATCCCGGGCAGCACTACTACGTCGGCGGCCAGACCAAGTTCTACGGCGCGATCCTCTTCCGGCTGCGTGAGCGCGACTTCGGCGAGGTGCGCCACCACGGCGGCGTCTCTCCCGCATGGCCGATTTCGTACTCTGACCTCGAGCCCTACTACACCGAGGCCGAGCGGCTCTACCTCGTTCACGGGGAGCGCGGGAGCGACCCGACGGAACCGCCGGCGTCCGGCCCGTACCCGTACCCCGCCGTGAGCCACGAGCCGCGCATCCAGCGCCTGCACGAGGACCTCGTCCGGAAGGGGCTGCATCCGTTCCCTCTGCCTGTCGGGGTGAACATGAACGAGCAGGAGCCGGAGAAGACCGTCTGCGTGCGCTGCTCGCGACTCGACGGGTTCCCCTGCCTCCTCGACGGGAAGGCGGACGCGCACGTCTGCGCCATCCGGCCGGCGATCGCGCACGAGAACGTCACGCTGATGCGCAACTCGAAGGTCGTCCGGTTGGAGACCGACGGGCGGGGCACGAGCGTCTCGGGCGTGGTGGTCGAGCGCGACGGCCGGGAGGACACGTACCTCGGCGACATCGTCGTCGTCAGCTGCGGCGCCGTGAACAGCGCCGCGCTGCTGCTGCGTTCCGCCAACGACCGGCATCCCAACGGGCTCGCGAACTCCTCCGACGTGGTCGGGCGGCACTACATGGCCCACATCAACTCGGCGATGATCGCGATCTCGAAGGAGCCCAATCCGACCCGCTTCCAGAAGACGCTCGGGGTGAACGACTTCTACTGGGGCGCCGATGACTTCGACCACCCGCTGGGCCACATCCAGATGCTCGGCAAGACCGACGGCCAGATGCTGCGAGCCGGAGCGCCGCCGTTCGTGCCCGGCATGGCGCTCGATTACGTCGCCAGGCATGCGGTCGACTTCTGGCTGACGACCGAGGACCTGCCCCGGCCGCAGAACCGCGTGACCGTCGACCGGAGCGGCCGCATCCACGTCGCCTCCACCAACGTGAACACGGAGGGGCACCGGCGCCTGATCGCCAAGCTCAAGGGGCTGCTCGGCCACCTGGGCATGCGCGACCACCTGATCCCGAACCAGATGATCCGCGACGAGCGCATCCCGATCGCGGGCGTGGCGCACCAGTGCGGTACCGTGCGCTTCGGCACCGATCCCGACTCGTCCGCGCTCGACATCAACTGCAAGGCGCACGACCTCGACAACCTGTACGTGGTCGACACGAGCTTCTTCCCGTCCTCGAGCGCCGTGAACCCGGCGCTCACGGCGATGGCCAACGCCATGCGCGTCGGCGATCACCTGGCGGAGCGGCTCGGGGCGGCGACGAAGACCCGCGCCGAGGAGCCCGTGGGAGCGTCGGCATGAGCACCGTCGTCCGGCTCGACCCCCGGCCGGCTGAGAGAGGAGCAAGTCGTATGGACTCGAGATCCCGAAAGCAGATCACGCCGGTCGGCGCCGTCGCGTGCGGTATCGCCGCGGGGGTCGTCGGGACGGCGTGCATGACGGCCGTCCAGGAGATCATGGCCCGACGCCGCAGGGCGCACGCATCCGGGGCGGCTGAAAGCGGCCACGGCGATCCATGGGAGAAGGCGCCCGCCCCCGCGCAGCTTGCGAAGCGGGTGATCGAGGGGGCTCTGCAGCGTGAGGTGCCGGTCGAGCGCGTCTCGCTGCTCACGAACGCCGTGCACTGGGGCTATGGGACGGCCATGGGCGGGTTGTACGGGCTGGTCGAGGGGAGCCTGCGGCCACAGCCGGCGGTACATGGCCCGGTCTTCGGGCTCGGTGTCTGGGCCTGGTCGTATGCATCGCTCGTGCCGCTCGGGCTCTACGAGCCGCCCTGGCGCTACAAGGCGTCCTCGATCGCCAAGGATCTGTCCTACCACCTCGCCTACGGCTCGGGAGTGGCGGCTGGATATGCCCTCCTGCGAAACGGCCGGGGGTAGAGCCGGCGTGACCGTGTGATCGCCTATGCGTTCACGAGGCCGGGGGCCGTGAGCCCGTTCACCGGCCGTCGCTGGCCCCAGCCCGGGCGCGGGCGGCCGGCCCCGTGGTTCCCCGATCCTCATGCGTGTCCGGCCGACCGGCTGCCGGAGTGGATCGCGGCGGAGTTGTGGCGGATCGAGCTCGACGACGTCCTCGGCGAGGAGCACGGCAGGATCTTCGCCCGCCGTGGACGCCTCCTCGAGCGCATCGACGCATGGGATCACGCGGCCGCCGAAGCGTTTGCGACCGACTGCTGCGAACACGTCCGGGCCCTCGTATCCGATTGGGATGGAGACCCGGGGGCGCGGGCTGCGCTCGCCTCGGACGCCGCAACGATGGCGAACGCCGCCTCCGCGAACGTCGCCGGCTACGTCGCTGCGCGTGCCGCCGAGCGGGCGGGCGGGCCGGAGGCGGCGGCCGCCGAGCGGCGGCGACAGGCGAGGTGGCTCGTCGCCCGTCTGCCGTCGCTCGGCGACCCGCGCTGAGC
>JBKPMQ010000027.1:0-4893 GCA_046732235.1 Actinomycetota bacterium | reverse complement strand
GCCAGATTGACCGTCGCGATGCGTGCCGTCACGGCGCCGACCGCGTCGGGCAGCTGCGCCGCCGGCACGACGGAGCGCAGCGCACCCGTCGCGGCCGACGTAAAGGCGACGGTCGCCGTGCCCTCCACCAGCGCCGCGAAGGTGAGGAGGCCGAACGACGCGTCGCCGGAGACGATCGTCGCGGCCAGGACGCCGATCGTCGCGGCGCGGACGACGTCGGCCGCGAGCATCATCCGGCGGCGGTCGACCCGGTCGGCCGCGACCCCTGCCGGGAGCTGGAGCACGGCGAACGGGACGAGGCGCGCGAACGAGACGACCCCGGCGCGCCCCGGCGAATGCGTCAGCGCGAGCGCCAGCAGGGGATAGGCGATTGTCGTCGCCTCCGACCCCATCGCCGAGAGCAGCTGTCCGGACTGGAGCAGGACGAAGTCGCGATTGCGCCGCAGGGGCGTCGGGGCCACGGGACGGAGACGCTAGCACCGGGGCGGGATTCCGGTCATCCGCGTCGAACGGGTCCCGGATGTTGCCCGGACCGCAGCGCGTCGTCGTCGACCTCCCCGCCCGCACGATCCTGCGCATCATCGTGCTCGTCCTGCTCACGATCGCCGCGGTCGACCTGCTCGCGCACGTCGGCCGGATCCTGATCTGGATCGCAACGTCGCTCTTCCTGGCGGTGGCGCTGCAGCCGGCGGTGCGCCTGGCGGAGCGGCGGATGCCGCACGCGCTGGCCGTGTTCGCGGTCTTCGGCGGGCTGCTGGTGATCGTCGTCGCGTTCCTCGCGCTCCTGATCATCCCGATCGCGACCCAGGTCGACGACCTGCGCAGCGCCGCCCCGGGGTACATCAACGACCTGCGCCACAACGAGACGATCAACAACCTGAACACGCGCTACCACCTCGTGAAGAAGGCCGAGGAGGCCGCAAACGCGTATCCGAGCAAGGCGTTCGGGGCGCTGAGCGCGATCGTGAGCGGCGTCGTCGCCACGATCACGGTGCTCTTCCTGACCCTGTTCCTGCTGCTGGAGCTGCCGGCGCTCACGCAGGGGCTGCTGCGCTTCGTGCCCGAGCACCGGGCCGAGCAGATCCGCAAGATCGGCGGCGACATCAACCGCAACGTGGCCGGCTACGTGCTCGGAAACCTGATCATCTCGGTGATCGCCGGCATCGTCATCGGGATCTCGCTGTGGATCCTCGGCGTCCCGTACGCGCTCGCCCTGGCCGTGCTCATGGCCGTGTTCGACCTGGTGCCACTTGTCGGTGCGACCGTCGGCGCCCTGGCGGCGATCGGTGTCGCGTTCGCGACGCAGGGCCTCACCGCCGGCATCGTGATGATCGTCGTAAACGTCGTCTACCAGCAGATCGAGAACCACATCCTGCAGCCGATCGTCTACCGGCGCACGGTGCAGCTCTCGGCGTTCCTCATCCTGATCGCCGTGCTGATCGGCGCCGAGCTCCTGGGCGTGCTGGGGGCACTGATTGCGATCCCCGTCGCGGGGTCGCTGCAGCTGCTCTTCCGCGAGCTTGCCGAGCAGCGCGTTGCGAAAGGCACGGGCACCGTCACCGGCTGAACCGGGGACAGTCCCCGCTCACGCCGCGCCGCGGATCAGCTCCCAGGTGCGATCGACGTGCTCGGCCGTGGTGGCGGCGTTCCCGATCGCGACCCGCAGCGCGTAGCGGCCCTTCAGGTCGGTGTGCGAGACGAGCGCGCGGCCGCTCGCGTTCACCCGCTCGAGGATCGCCTCGTTGCGGCGCCGCAGCTCGGCCTCGTCGTCCACGCCGTCCGGGTGGTGGCGGAAGCAGACCGTCGAGAACGGCACCGGCGCGAGCAGCTCCCACCCCGGCTCCGCCCGCACCGCCGCCTCGAGCCGGCGGGCCAGCTCGATGTGCCCGGCCACGATCGCCGCGAGGCCGTCCGCGCCGTATGCGCGCAGCACCATCCACAGCTTGAGCGAGCGAAAGCGACGGCCGAGCGCGACGCCGTAGTCCATCAGGTTGACGACGTCATCCTCGCTCGAGCGCAGGTACTCCGGCACGACGGAGAACGCAGCCCGCATGTCGTCCGGGCGGGCCGTGTAGAGCAGGCTGCAGTCGATCGGCGTGAGCAGCCACTTGTGCGGGTTCACGACCAGGGAATCTGCCCGCTCGCAGCCGGCGAGCACGCCGCGCAGCCCGGGGACCACCGCGGCGGCGCCGCCGTACGCCGCGTCCACGTGCAGCCACATCCCGTGCCCGGCGCAGACGTCGGCGACCTCGGCCACCGGGTCGATGCTCGTCGACGACGTCGTGCCCACCGTGGCCACCGCGGCGATCGGGCGCCGGCCGGCGGCGACGTCCGCGGCGACGGCCTCGCGCAGGGCGTCCGGCCGCATCCGGTACTCGGCGTCCGTCGCGACCTTGACCAGCCCTTCCTGCCCGAGCCCGAGCACGATGCAGGCCTTCTCGACCGACGAGTGCGCCTCCTCGGAGGTGTAGACGCGCACCGGGGGCAGGTCGTCCCGGCCGGCCATCCCGCGCGTGCGGATGTCGAGCCCCGCGGCCTCGCGGGCGGCCGCGAGCGCCCAGAGCGTCGACGACGACGCCGTGTCGGTAATCTGTCCGAACCAGCCGGTCGGCAGCCCGAGCAGCTCCGCCGCCCAGCGCATCGTCACCTGCTCGAGCTCCGTCGCCGCCGGCGACGTGCGCCAGAGCATGGCGTTCACGTTCAGTGCGGCCGCGATGGTCTCGCCGAGGATGCCCGGGGGCGAGCCCGTGATCCCGAAGTAGGCCATGAACCCGGGATGGTTCCAGTGGGTCAGGCCGGGCACGATGATCCGGTCGACGTCCGCGAGGATCGCCTCGAGCGGCTCGCCGTGCGCCGGCGCGTGCTCGGGGAGCGCCGCCGCGATCTCTCCCGGTTTCACCTGTGCCAGCACGGGCAGGCGGTCGACGTCGTCCAGGTAGCGCGCGATCCACTCGGCCGCCTGCTCGAGCGCCGCGCGCAGCTCGCCGGTCGTCGGCAGGCTGACCGGCTCGGCGGCCATCAGCGCGTCGCCTCGACGGACGCGAGCGTCTCGTCGAGCAGGGCGGCGATCTCGTCGATCTCGGCCCCGGTCACCGTCAGCGGCGGCGCCAGCAGGAGCGCGTCCATGTGCTCGGTGCCGACGGGTGTCGGGCAGGGGTAGATCATCAGGCCGCGGCGCTTGGCCTCGGCCGACACCCGCCCCGACATGCCGTCGGCCGCCGGGAAGCGGCCGCCGCCGGGCGCGCGCAGCTCCATCCCCCGCAGCAGGCCGACGCCCCGCAGCCCGGCCACCATCTGGTGGCGGTCGGCGATCTCGGCCAGGCGCGCGTGCAGCTGCGTGCCGCGCACGGTCGCCGCCTCGAGCAGGCCCTCCGACTCGATCACGTCGATCACCTCGCACCCGACGGCGCAGGCGAGCGGGTTGCCCGAGAACGTATGCCCGTAGGAGAAGCCGCTCGGGCTCTTCTCGACCACCTCGCGCAGGCGCCGCGACGCGACCATGCCGGAGAGCGGGACGATGCCTCCGCCGAGGCCCTTGCCGAACGTGATCACGTCGGGGACGGCGCCGAAGTGCTCGACGCCGAACCAGCGCCCGGTGCGCCCGAAGGCGGTGATCACCTCGTCGGCGACCAGCAGCACGTCGTGGCGGTCGCACACGTCGCGCACGGCGGCCAGATAGCCGTCGGGCAGGGGCACCGCCGCGCCGGACGAGCCCGTCACCGGCTCGACCACGAACGCCGCCACGTGCTCGGGGCCGCGCGACATGATCGCCGCCTCGAGCGCCGCCGCGCCCTCGTCGGCCGTCTCGGCGTTCGGGACGACGGCGTACTTGCGCAGGAGCAGCTCGAACGGCGCCCGCCAGCGCGACCCCGAGAGCGAGAGCGCGCCCATCGTCGAGCCGTGATACGAGGTCACGCGGCTCAGGAACTCGATCTTCCCGGGATGGCCCTGGAGCTCCCAGTAGAGCACGGCGAGGTGCAGCGCCGACTCGTTCGCCTCGGAGCCGGACGAGTTGAAGAAGCACCACTCGAGGTCGCCCGGCGCGATGCGCGCGATCCGCTCGGCGAGGTCCATCATCGGCTCGTTCGAGAACGAGAAGCGGTACGTGAACGCGATCCGCTCCGCCTGGCGCTGGAGCGCCTCGACGACGCGGGGATGGCCGTGCCCGAGCAGCATCACCATGGCACCGCCGCAGGCGTCCAGGTAGCGCTTGCCGTCGGCGTCCTCGATCACGCATCCGCCCGCCCGGACGGCCACCGGCAGCCGCCGCCCGGGGCTGGCGGTCATCGAGTAGTCGGTGCGGACGGGGGCGCTCATGGCCGCCCGCCACTCTACACTGGAGCTCCGTCGCGGCCGACCGCCGGCCCGGCGCGACCACCGAGGTATCGACAGGAGGTTGCAGTGCTCCATTGGTACACCGACGTCCTCAGGAAGTACGCAGTGTTCGATGGCCGGGCAGCGCGTCCCGAGTACTGGTGGTACACGCTGGCCAACACCCTCATCTCCGTCGTGCTGGACGTCGTGCTCCGCGGCGCAGCCGGCCAGGCCATCTACGCGCTGTACGGGCTCGCGGTGCTGCTGCCGACGATCGGCGTCACCATCCGTCGCCTGCACGACACGAACCGGACGGGTTGGTGGATCCTGGTCGGCCTCATTCCGATCATCGGCTGGATCTGGTTGATCGTGCTCCTGGCGTCAGCCGGCGATCGCGGAGCGAACACCTACGGCCCGCCGCCTGGCGAAGCGGGAGACGACCCGCACACCGGCGAGCCGGTGGTTGCCGACCGCAGCGCCTAGTTCCCGCCGGCCGGCGGGGGCAGACGCGCCGCCCGTCAGACGGATTGGCCCGGCGCGCGCAGGGCGGTCTCCAGCTCGACCAGCGCCGGCCCGGAG
>JBKPMQ010000026.1:0-3671 GCA_046732235.1 Actinomycetota bacterium | reverse complement strand
CCCCCCGGTCGTGCATCCACGCGTACGCCCCCCGGACCGCGCTCAGCTTGCGGGCGGCGGTGGCGGGCGCGTACCGCAGCGTCCCCAGGTGGGCCGCGTAGCGGCGCAGCGTGCGCGTGTCGGCGTCCTGGGGGGCGATGCCGGCGGCGGACAGCCACCGGGCGAGCTGGCGCAGGTCGGCGGCGTAGGCGCGCAGCGTCGCCGGGGACGCGCCACGGGCGCGCATCCAGTCGACGTACGCGGCGAACGGCTCGCCGGTGGGCGGCTCCATCACGGGGCTGGCTACCTGCATCGTGCGGATCGGACTCTAGAGCGTCCTGGATTCGCCGGTGAAGGGCCGTGCCCTCCCGCTCACGCCCGCCGGGGGCCGAGGTCGCGGCGGGCCAGATCCGCCATCCACAGGCCGATCGCCCCCGCGGCGACGGTGACGATCCACTCGCCCGCCCTGGCCGCGGCGACGGCGATCGCGAGCATGCCGACGCAGATGGCGACAAAGAGGATGCCGCGGGCGCGGTAGCGGGGCCTGGCGGGCCGCATGCGGAAACGGTATCGCCGCGACCGCGGCTCAGCGGTGATGCAGGATGGCGAAGCGCTGCTGGGTGACGCCGTGGATTCCCGTGAAGTCGCCGCCGACGTAGAGGTTGCCGCCGCCGGCCGCGAGCGCCCAGACCCCCAGCACGCCCGCGTTCGAGTTCACGTTCGGGTTCCAGCGCATCAGGTTGCCCCTGAACGAGAGCATGAAGAGCTTGTGGCGCTCGATCCGCGTGCTGTGACCGTACTCGGAGAGGCTCTGGTTCTTGTGCGGCGCGACGAAGTCGCCGTGCATCCCGAACACGGGCCGCCGTCCCAGGCAGGTCGTCGCCTGGATGTTCCCGTCGGTCTGGTAGTACCACTTCAGGTGGCCGTTCAGCCCGTAGGCGAGCGAGGTCCCGCCGGGCCCGCCCTCGGCCGCGTAGAGACGCTCCCCGCACAGCGCCAGGTCGAGGATGTCGTAGCGGGGATGGCTCGCCCACCGCAGCAGCCGGCCGCGGCCCTGGCCGAGGGCGGCGATGCCCGCCTGGCCCGAGCGCCCGTTGACGGAGGTGAAGAGCCCGCCGACGATCACCCTCGACGTCCGCGCCGACACGACGATGTCGCGCACCTCGTGGTCGGTCGTCGGCCGCCAGCGCCGGTCCACCCGGAAGCGGCCGCCGCGCATGACGAGCTTGGCCAGGTTCTGCCGCCGCTGCGAGCCGACGTGGCCGAAACTGCCGCCGACGTAGACGCGGCCGACGCGCGAGACCGCCACCGCGCGCACGGTGCCGGTGATGCCGAGATCGGGGATGCGCGGGGCGAGCCGGCCGGTGCGCAGGTTGAAGGCGGCCAGGCCATGCCGCGGGTGTCCTCCGATCGACGAGAACTGGCCGCCGACGTAGAGGAAGCGGTGGTTGGGCGAGACGGCCAGGGCGTAGACGCGGCCGTTCAGCTTCGGGTGGAAGAGGCGCCGCAGCTTTCCGGTGCCGGCCCGCTCCGCCGCCAGGTACATGCGGGTCTTCCGGCCGCCGCTGTGGTTTCCGACGATCGTGAAGTTGCCGCCGAGGTAGACCCACCGGCCGACGCGGACGATGTCGTCGACGCGGCCGAGCTCCTTGTTCGCGGTCGTCCAGCCGGGCGCGAGCACCTGCCACGACGGGAGCGGCCGGAGCGCGGGCGTCCGGGCCGCCGAGGCCGGCTGAGCCGCCGTCACAAGACACGCCGCGAGCGCGGCCGTCATGGCAGCACACCGGAGGCGGGTGCGCGATGGGGAGGGCACGACGCGCGGCACCGTACCGATTCTCCGGCTCTGATGCGAGGGTTCGCCGGCATCACTTACAGAATTTTCAAGCCCCGCCTCGCCAGGTACACTCGGGCCCCTCATGACCGGGGAGCTCTCCCAGATCCTGATCGACGACTACCGCCGCGACGGGGCCGTCTGTGTGCGCGGAGCCTTCTCGGACGACGAGGTCGCCCGCGTCGCCGAGGGCATCGAGCGCAACCTCGCCGACCCCAGCCCGCGCGGGATCGTGGCCAGCCGCGAGGACGACGCGGGCCGGTTCTTCGAGGACTTCTGCAACTGGGACCGGATCGGCGAGTACGAGCGGTTCATCCGGGAATCCCGCGCGGGCGCGATCGCGGGCGCGCTCATGGGCTCCGAGCGGGTGCGGCTCTACCACGATCACCTGCTGGTGAAGGAGGCCGCGACGGCGCAGCCGACGCCCTGGCACCAGGACCAGCCCTACTACAACATCGACGGCACGCAGACCTGCAGCATGTGGCTGCCCGTCGATCCCGTGCCGCGGGAGGCGACGCTCGAGTTCGTCGCCGGCTCGCATCTCGGCCCGTGGCTGATGCCGCGCTCGTTCATGGACGACCAGGCGCGCTGGTTCCCGGAGGGCAGCCTCGAGGAGCTGCCGGAGATCGACCGGGAGACGGCGCCGATCGTCGGCTGGGCGCTCGAGCCGGGCGACGCCGTGTTCTTCCACATGCTCACGCTGCACGCGGCCGGCGGCTCGCGGACGCGGCGGAGGGCGTTCTCGGTGCGGTTCCTCGGCGACGACGTCGTGCACGCCCCGCGCGGGTGGCGCACCTCGCCGCCGTTCCCGGGGCTCGAGGACGAGCTGCCCGCCGGAGCGGCGATGGAGCACCCGCTCTTCCCCGTGATCTGGGAGGCGTCGCCGGCGCGGTTGTAGGCCGCTTGACGTTCGTCCGCCGAGGGGCATAGGATCACGAACGTGCCTGGGCCGGGACGCCGGCTGGGTCATGGCACAAGCGGCCGGGCAGGATGTCGGCCGGTGGACACGGGGCGAGGGGGCCCGAGATCGGATTCCTGAGACACATCGCGGCAGACTCGGTCATGCTCCGGCCGGTCGACCTGCACAACTGCGAGGGCTTCGCGGTGTACAGCCCCGACCAGCGCCGGATCGGCCGCGTCTCGCACCTGATCTACGGCAGCGACGTCGACACGCCCGAATCCGTGGCCGTCGTCCGCCACGGCCTCACCGGGACGCAGACCGAGGTCATCCCCATCGGCCGGATCGACCTCATCAACGCGACGACCCAGATCGTCCAGCTGCGCGACGAGTAGTGGTTTCGCCCGCGGGTGCCGGGCGGAATTGTCGATTTCGCGGGCGACCGTTCGTCTCCCCTCCAGCCCGGCCATCCGGCCGGCGTGACCACGAGGAGGAGCGCCATGTCCGACGTGACCGTCATGCGGATCGACGAGTTCGACACCCCGAACGGCGGCGGGTTCTGCCGCGCCCGCGCCAGCCTGGGTATCTCGGCGTTCGGGATGCAGGTGGAGCAGTTCCCGCCGAACTCCCTCCACCACCCCGAGCACGACCACTCCGACGACGGCCAGGAGGAGGTCTACACCGTCCTCTCCGGCAGCGCCACGCTGCGGGTCGGCGACGAGCAGCACCGGCTCGTCCCGGGCGTCTTCGCCCGCGTCGGCCCGGGCGAGCGGCGGCAGATCATGACCGGCGACGAGCCCGTCCAGCTGCTCGCGATCGGCGGGACGCCCGGCGAGTCGTACACGGCGCCCGCGTTCAGCGAGATCGGCGTCGCGCTGCCCGGCTGAGCCGGCTCTAGGAGAAGTCGGGGGCCGCGTCGCGCGGCGCGGCGGCGCGGCCCTTCGGCTCCTCCCACTCCTCCTG
>JBKPMQ010000025.1:0-4247 GCA_046732235.1 Actinomycetota bacterium | reverse complement strand
GGCCAGCCGCACGTCGCCGGCGGGCAGCCGCTTCTGCGCCGCCGCATACACGGCGGCGTTGCCGCGCCCCACGGCCGGCCCGGGCAGCTCGAGCACGAGCGGCGGCCGGCCCGAGAGCGGCCGGGCCGCAGCCGTCTCAGGACCGCCCCCATCCCCGCGCGTCGCGATCACCGCCGCCGCGGCCGCACCCCCGGCCACAAGGGCGACGACGGCCACCAGGATGAGGCGCCGGCGGCCGGTGGGAATACGCACAGGAGGGCCGACGTTAGCCGTCTCAGATGGAAAGTTTGGATCCATTCGCTTGGTAGACTTCCTGATGCGCGAATCGGTTGAGAGGGGAAAGGGTAGGTGAAGCCGGTGGTTTCGGCTCGCGATCACCTTGCTGCGGTGAAGCAGCAGATCAGAGAAGAGACGGCGCACGGCGCGGCGGATCGGCTCGCGGCTGAGCCGCGGCCCGCGCTGATCGACGTGCGTGAGCGGGACGAGTTCGAGCAGGGGTTCATCCCCGGCGCGATCCACATCGCGCGCGGGAACCTGGAGACGCGGATCGAGGCCAACGTGCCCGACCACGAGGCCCCCGTGATCATCTACTGCGCCTCCGGTACGCGCTCTGCGTACGCCGCCAAGACGCTGTCCGAGCTCGGCTACACCGACGTGGTGTCGCTCGCCGGCGGCTTCACCGGCTGGAAGGAGAACGGCTACGAGTGGAAGGTGCCGCGCACCCTCAACCCGCAGCAGTTCGAGCGCTACAGCCGCCACGTGCTCATCCCCGAGGTGGGCGAGGAGGGCCAGCTGCGCCTGCTCGACTCCAAGGTGCTCCTGATCGGCGCGGGCGGGCTGGGATCGCCGGCGGCGCTCTACCTGGCCGCGGCCGGGGTCGGCACGATCGGCATCATCGACGCCGACGTCGTCGACACGAGCAACCTCCAGCGCCAGATCGTGCACACGGTCGACCGGGTGGGGACGCCCAAGGTCGACTCCGCCGAGATCGCGATCCACGGGATCAACCCCGACGTGAACGTCCAAAAGCACGACGTCCGGCTCACGTCCGAGAACGTCCTCGACGTGATCACGGGGTATGACGTGATCGTGGACGGCACCGACAACTTCCCGACCCGCTACCTCCTGAACGACGCCAGCTTGGTGGCCGGCATCCCGGTCGTGCACGGGTCGATCTACCAGTTCGAGGGCTCGGTCACGGTGTACAAGCCGCACGACGGCCCCTGCTACCGCTGCCAGTACCCCGAGCCGCCGCCGCCGGAGCTGGCCCCGTCGTGCGCCGAGGGCGGCGTGCTGGGCGTCCTCCCGGGCGTCGTCGGCACGCTGCAGGCGACCGAGGCCATGAAGCTCCTGCTGGGCATCGGCGACCCGCTCGTCGGCCGCCAGCTGCGCTACGACGCGCTGTCGATGGAGTTCGTGGAGCTGAAGATGCACCGCGACCCGGACTGCCCGGTCTGCAGCAAGGATCCCGACGAGATCGAGTTCATCGACTACGAGCAGTTCTGCGCGCTGCCCGGACGGGCCAGCGCGCGAACCCAGGAGGCAATCGCTTCGTGAGCACTGTCCGCATGCCCCCCATCCTGCGCCAGGCCGTCGGCGGCGCCCGTGAGGTGGATGCCTCCGGCGGGACCGTCCGCGAGATCCTCGACGACCTCACGGGCCGCTTCCCCGGGATCCGGTCGCACCTGTTCGACGACGGGGGCGACCTGAACCGGTTCGTGAACGTCTACGTGAACAACGAGGACGTGCGGCTGGGCCGCGGGCTCGACACGGCCGTGGGGCCGGACTCGACCGTCATCGTGCTGCCGGCCATGGCCGGCGGAGGATCGCCCGCATGAGCTGCCTCGAGACCCGCAGGAGCGCCGCGCTCACGGCCGTCGGCAACACGCCGCTCGTCGAGCTGCCGCGGATGTCGCCGAACCCGGACGTGCGCATCTTCGCGAAGCTCGAGGAGCAGAACCCGACCGGCTCGATCAAGGACCGCGTGGCGCTCTCGATGGTCGAGGCCGCGGAGGTCACCGGCGAGCTCGAGCCGGGCCGGCGCATCCTCGAGCCGACGAGCGGCAACACCGGCATCGCCCTCGCGATGATCGGCACCGTCAAGGGCTACCCGGTCACCGCGGTCATGCCGGAGTCGGCCACGCCCGAGCGGGTCGACCTGCTGCGCATGTACGGCGCCGAGATCGTGTTCTCGCCCGGCCCGCTGGGCTCGAACGGCGCCGTCGCCATGGCCCGCTCGATGGCCGAGCGCGATCCCTCCGTGTTCATGCCCTTCCAGTACGCCAACGAGGCCAACCCGGCCGCGCACTACTGCGGCACGGCGCTCGAGATCCTCGAGCAGGCCCCGGACGGCCAGGTCGACGCGTTCGTCGCCGGCCTCGGCACGGGCGGGACGCTCATGGGCTGCTCCCGCCGGCTGCGCGAGGCGAACCCGGACGTCATGATCGTGGCCGCCGAGCCGCTCCAGGGCGACCCGGTGATGGGCCTTCGCAGCCTGGAGGACGGCTACACGCCGCCGATCCTGGACATCGCCGAGCTCGACCGCAAGGTGCTCGTCTCGAACGCCGAGGCCGTGACGACCCTGCGCCAGCTGCTCGCCTTCGAGGGCGTGTTCGCGGGCATCTCCGCCGGGGCGGCGCTGGCCGTCGCGCGGCGGGTCGCCGGCGAGATGGAGTCGGGCAACCTCGTCGTGGTCTTCGCCGACGGCGGCTCGAAGTACCTCTCGGCCGGCATCTACACCAAGCCCGAGGACGAGCTGGAGCGCGAGATGGAGGAGCGCGTCTGGTGGTGATCCCGGCGGCGGTGCGCGACGAGATCGTCGCGCACGCGCGGGCGGGGCTGCCGAACGAGGCGTGCGGGATCCTGGCGGGCGTGGACGGCCGGGTGGAGCGGTTCTTCCCGGCCGAGTCGGACGAGCCCAGCCCCTACTACTACCGGATCGAGTCGCGCGACCAGATCCGGATCATGAACGAGATCGACGACGCCGGGCTCGACCTGATCGGCATCTACCACTCGCACACGAGCTCGCCGGCCTTCCCGTCCCGCACGGACGCCGAGCAGGCGTTCTGGCCGGACGCGGTCTACGTGATCGTGTCGCTGGCGGGCCCCGACCCCGATGTCCGCGGTTACCGCATCCGTGACATGGAGGTCACGGAGGAGGAGCTCGTCACGGCGTAGCGCCGCAGCGCCCGGGAGTTAGCCGCTGCTGGCCTCGTCGAGCGCGACCGCGGTCGCCATCGGCGCGACCGGCCGGCCCTCGAACTCGGTCGCGAGCACGACGACCGTCTTGGTCCGCTCCACGGACTCGAGCGCGCGGATGTCCCAGATCAGGTGCTCGAGCGCCCGCGTCGATTCGGCCCTGACCTTCAGCATCAGGCTCTCCTCGCCGGCGATGTGGTGGCACTCCTCGACCCACGGCATGCTCGCGAACGCGTCCTCGAGGCTCCCGCGGGGGCCGGCGATCTGGGTCACGAGGATGAACGCGCTCACGCCCGCGCCCACCTTCTCAGGGTCGACGACGGCCCGGTAGCCGGTGATGACGCCGCGCGCCTCGAGCTTCTTCACCCGCTCGTGAACCGCCGCGGGCGAGAGCCCGACGTGCTGCGCGATCTGGGCGAAGGTCGACCGCCCTTCGACCTGGAGCACGCCCACGATCGCACGATCGATGTCGTTCAGGTCTTTCACGTCGGAGGTGATCCGGAACCATACCCCGGGTACCCTCAGGGCGTCGGGAAAAACCGAAAGGGAGGACGCCATGGCGGTGCTCGCCGAATCGGAGCTCCAATCGCAGGTCGCGGGGATGCAGGGCTGGGAGGTGCGCGAGGGCGCGCTCGAGAAGTCCTACGACCGCGGCGACTTCGACGGCTCGATGGCGTTCGTGAACCGGGTCGCCGACGCGGCCAATGCGGCCGACCACCATCCCGACATCTCGATCTCCTGGAACACCGTCACTCTGCGCTGGGTGAACCACAGCGCGGGCGGCATCACCGAGAAGGACATCGAGATGGCCGGGAAGAGCGATCAGCTGGCCGACTAAGAGGGGCCTGGCCCCCGTGGTGGGGCCATGCATAAAAGGGGTCTGACCCCGATTATTCACCCAACTGGCCCGGCCGGCGGGCCGGCTGAGGCGCTGGGCGGACAGCGTTAATGCATGCATAAAAGGGGTCTGACCCCGATTATTCACCCAGCTGGCCCGGCCGGCGGACCGGCTGAGGCGCCGGGGCGGTCAGCGTCACGTCGACCTCGCG
>JBKPMQ010000024.1:0-2357 GCA_046732235.1 Actinomycetota bacterium | reverse complement strand
CTCTCCGTCCTCGCTCATGGCGTCACGGCCGGTGTACTTGCGGGCCGCTACTCCACCTGGTACGAGTCCCACACCCTGGAGAGGCGCCCGGCCATGGAGAGTGCCGTCACGGACCTGACCCGTCCACGCGGTGCGGCCGGGGGTTCGGGTGTCCACCAGAATCCGCGCTCGGCTCCGTCGTCGTCCTCTGTCATGAAGTAAGCGCATCCGAGGGAAACGAGTTGGGGCGATCGTCTGGCGATCTGACCGTGCGCGAACGACTGGCGGATCCAAACGCCGGTCGAGACCGAAGTTGGGGATGGCCCCGGCCCGACGGGCCCCTTCGTACACGGGCCGTCCACCGTCGTCGACGACGACGGAGCTGCATTCGCGAGACACGCGCCTGGCACTCTGCCGCTGCGGCGGATCCCAGAACAAGCCATTCTGCGACGACAGCCACCGCCGATCGGCGTCCAGACCCGCCCCGACGCAGCGGAATGTCCATCCGAAGCGGGCGACGATCGTCGGGGTTCGGTATGGGTGTCGCCGTTGTGGATTTGACCCTGGTGGGACTCGAACCCACACGGCCCGGTGGGCCTCCGGGGTTTAAGCCCGGTGCGTCTGCCAGTTCCGCCACAGGGTCACCTGCGACGGTACACCCGATCCGGTGCATCCTCCAGCGATTCGGCGACCGGCGAGCGGGTCCGGGAGGACCGCATAGGGTGTCCGGATGCGCCTCGCGCTCGTGCTCGCCGCCGCCTTCGCCGTGCTCACGGGCGCGGTCGCTGCCGACGCCCTGCGGCCCGTCGACCGCTACGCGATCCACCACCTGATGCCGTTCTCGGAGGACTCCGTCGCGGGCACGATCGCGCCGTCGGAGCCGCAGAACGCGATCCGGCCGATCGTGCACGGCCACCGCTCGCTCGCCCAGAGCATCGCCGCGCTGGGCTTCTTGCCCGCGGACACCATCTCGGCCCTGCTCCTGGCGGCGGGCGCGACCGTCGTGGTCCGCCGCCGCGGAAGCCCCTGGCGAGCCGGCGGCATCTGGATCGCCGCGGTGATCGCCGGGCTCGCCGCCGAGGGGGCGGGAAAGCTGCTCGTCCCCCAGATTCCCTTCACCTATTCGGCGGTGGTGCTCGGCGTCAAGTTCGAGGGGACATACCCGAGCGGGCACACCACCCGATCGGTGATCGTCGCGGCGATGGTCGTCTCGCTGTGGCCGCGGGTGCTTCCGCTGGCGGTCGCCTGGGTCGCATACGTCACGGCGGTGCTCGAGCTGGGCGGGCTGCACGTCCCGAGCGACATCGCCGGCGGTCTCCTCGTCGGGGGCGCGCTGGCCGCGGCCGCATACACGTACACCCGCGGCGCCATCCGAGCCGAATCGCCGCTCGCCGCCCTACAATCCGCCCGCCGTGCACTTGCGCAAGCGCCCCGATCAGCCGACGTACAGGCCCCGCACCGCCCCACCGAAGGTGGCGGTCGGCGACCGGGTGCGGATCGTCGGCCGCAACAGCCCGAGACGGGATGAGCACGGCACGGTGAAGCACGTCGCCGGGCGCAGCGTCGTCGTCGAGCTCGACCGGCCCTACATGGCAGCCGGCACGCCGAGGCGGCTCTACTACAGCTATCCCGGCGAGCTCGAGCTCGTCCCCAAGGTCGGCCGGATGGGCGCCGTCGACCTCTTCGCCGACGACGAGGCGCCCTGAAGACGGCCTACTCCCCGGGGCTGAATCCGGTGTACTTCGTGTCCGGCTTCACCCCCGGCGGCAGGCTGCCGGCGACGACCGTGACCGCGTCGTGCTCGCCCGGCTTCGTCTGCAGGCCCTGCGGCGAGAGCTTGCCGTTCACGTACACCTTCACGCCGCCGCAGTAGCCGCCCAGGCAGCTGTTGCTGGCGTAGACGCCCCAGACGTCGAAGAGCTGGAGCACCGTCCCCCGGAAGTTCGCATCCGGCGACTCGACATGGATGATGCCGGAGTTCTTGTCGACCGCCTCGTCGTGCGTATGCATCTCGGACGACATCGCCGGCGGGTTCTGCAGGCCGATGTTGCGCGGCACGACGATCTTTCGGCCACCCGCATAGATGGCGAGGTGCCAGTGGTAGTGGACGGCCGGATTCACCTCGTTCGCCGGCGAGAGGTTCAGCTTCTGCAGGGCGGCGTCGAGGTTCGCGTAGTTCGGCGGCCAGGTGCCCTGTGCGATGAAGTCGATCTTCGAGTGCGTCAGCCGGTCCTGGACGACCGACGAGGCCTGCGCGCCGGCGCTCGACGAGCCCCCGCGGGTCACGACGAAGGCCGCTGCGATGATGACCGCCGCGAGCAGGACGGCGCCGCTCACCATGAAGGCCCACCCGGGCATGCCGCCGCCCCCCCTGGGCT
>JBKPMQ010000023.1:0-10713 GCA_046732235.1 Actinomycetota bacterium | reverse complement strand
AGGTCGCCGCCCGGCTGGGCGGCGGGCACGACTCCGAGATCTGCCGCACGGCCGCCGGGGTCGACCTGGCGGCGGCCGCGGTGCTCGCGGCGATCGGCGAGCGGGTCGCCGCCGAGTCGCTCGAGCCGCAGCCGAACGGCGCCGCCGTGATCGAGTTCCTGGCTGCGCCGCCGGGCGAGCTCGTCGCGGCCGCCGGCCCGCCCGACGTCCACTTCTTCGACGAGCCGGGCCACGTCTACGGGCCGCTGCGCATCGCCACCGACCGGGCCGGCTACCTGCTCGCCACCGCTCCCGACCGTGCGGGGGCGCTGCGCCGCGCCGCCGAAACCGCCGACCAGGTGAGGTTCGAGGTGCGATGAGCGGCTCGACCGACACCCGGCTCGCGCTCGACGGCGGGACGCCCGTGCGTGCGACGATGCTCGACTTCTCGCCGCCCGTGATCGGCGACGAGGAGGTCGAGTCGGTCGTGGCCACGCTGCGCTCCGGCTGGCTCACGTCGGGCCCGCGCACCGCCGAGCTCGAGGAGCGCTTCGCCGCCCGCACCGGCGTCCCCCACGCCGTCGCCACGTCATCCTGCACCGAGGCGCTGCACCTGTCCCTTGTGGCCGCGGGGATCGGCCCCGGCGACGAGGTGGTGACGAGCTCCTTCACCTGGCCGGCGACCGTGAACGCGATCCTGCACACGGGCGCGACGCCGACGTTCGCCGACGTCGACCCGGACACGCTCGACATCGATCCGGACGCCGTCCGGCACGCCATCACGCCGCGCACGCGGGCGCTCCTGCCGGTGCACTTCGCCGGCGGCCCGTGCGACATGGACGCGCTGTGCGAGATCGCAACGGCGCACGACCTGCGCGTGATCGAGGACGCCGCCCACGCCGTCGAGGCGGACGTGCGCGGCCGCAAGGTGGGCGCCATCGGCGACTTCACCTGCTTCTCGCTCTACGCCACCAAGAGCCTCGCCGGCGGCGAGGGCGGCATCATCACCACCTCGTCGGCCGAGGCCGCCGAGCGGCTGCGGCTGCTGCGGGCGCACGGGATCACCCGCGACCCGTGGAAGCGGGCGCGCACGCACACCCTCGGCCACTACGACGTCGTCGAGCCGGGGTTCAAGGCGAACCTGGCCGACCTGCAGGCGGCCGCGGCACTGCCGAAGCTCGACCGGCTGGAGGCCTTTCATTCCCACCGGTCGGAGCTCGTCGCCCGCTACGACGAGGGCCTCGCACCGCTCGCCGGCATCGAGCCGATCGGCCGGCCCGGCTACGGCCGCCACGCCCACCACCTCTACGTGGTGCGGATCGATCCCGGCCCGGCCGGCGCCGACCGCGACGTCTACGCGGCGGCGCTGATGGCCGAGAACGTCGCCACGGGCCTGCACTTTCTGCCTGTGCATACGCTCACCTGGTACCGCGAGCAGCTGGCCGTGCCGCCGCTGCCGGTGACCGAGCTCGCCGGCGCCCAGGTGCTCTCGCTGCCGCTCGCGGCGGCCCACACCGACGCCGACATCGACGATGCCGTCGCGGCGGTGCACAAGGTGCACGCCGCCTGCTCGCCGTGAGGGTCGACCGCCGCACCCGGGTCGCGGTGGAGGCGGTGGTCTCGGCGGTCGTGCTCGGCCTGCTCCTGCGGTGGGCCGGGCTGCACGAGGTCGTGAGGACGCTGCGCGGCACCGACCTGGCCTGGTTCCTGCCGGCGGTGGTCGTCAGCGCCGCCACCGTCCCGGTGATGGCCCTGCGCTGGCAGCTGCTGCTCGAGGCCAAGCACGTGTCCGTGCCGCTCGGCTGGCTCACCCGCACCTACTTCGTCGCGCTCTTCGCCGGCCAGTTCCTGCCCGCGGCGATCGGCGGCGACGCCGTCCGGGTGGTCGAGCTCGGCCGCCGCACCGGCGACGCCCCCGAGTCGGTGGCGTCCGTCCTGATCGACCGGCTGGTCGGCCTCGTCTCGCTCGTCGTCCTCGCGATCGTCGCCGTGGTCGTGAGCGGCCCCGGGCGGCGTGTGGGGGTGGTCGCCGTCGAGGGAGCGTTCGGGGCTGCCGCCGCCGTGGCGCTGCTGCTGCTCTTCTCGAGCCGCCTGCGCGGGACCGTCGCCCGCTGGCTCGAGCCGCGGGCGGCGGGGCGGCGGCTGGCGGCGGGTGGGCGCTTCTACGACGCCCTCCACGCCTACCGCTCCCATCGCGCCACGCTGATCGTGGTCGGGCTGCTGGCGCTGCTCGTCCAGGCGGCCCGGGTCGGGGTGATCTGGATGCTCGCCAGGGCGCTCGGCCTCGACGTGCCCGACTCCGTGGTGCTCCTGGCGGGCCCGGTGGTGTTCGCCGCCCTGGCGCTGCCGGTCTCGCTGAACGGGATCGGGGTGCGTGAGGCGGTGTTCGTCTACTTCCTGCACGGGCATGCGACCCGTTCGGAAGCGATCGCCCTCGGCCTCGCGTTCTTCGCGGTCGGCACGCTGACCGCGCTCGGCGGCGCGGCGGTGCTCGTCGTGCGGTTCGTCCGCTACGGGTTCGGCGCGGTGCGCCCCCGGACGGAGATCGGCGAGCCGCCCGGCGCCAAGGGGGACTAATTGGCATTCGTCCCGTGCGCCAATTGCGATTACCGCAAGAGGGTGATGCGAGCCGCCGGGGCGATGGCCGATCCTGGCGGACATGTCCACCCCTTCCCCCCGCAGCCGTATCCGCGCCGTCGCGATCCGGCACGGCTCGATGCGCGCCGTCAACTCCCTGCTCGCGCTCGCCGCGACCCTGGCCGTCCTCGCCGCCGCCGTCGCGAGCATCGTCCGCTAACCGGCTCCCTCGAGCTCGGCGACGCGCAGGTGCACGAGCTGCACCGCGATGCTCCCGCCTCCGACCGCGGAGGCGACGCGCCTGATCGACCCGTGGCGGACGTCGCCGGCGGCGAACACGCCGGGCACGCTCGTCTCCATCAGCATGGGCGGGCGCTCGAGCGGCCATGACGCCCGGTCGAGGTCGCGCCCGGTGAGGATGTAGCCCTGCCGGTCGCGCGCGACGGCGCCCTCCAGCCAGCCCGTCTGCGGGCTTGCGCCGATCATGACGTAGAGCGCGTCTGCCGCCACCTCCTCGGTCGAGCCCTGCGCGCGGTCGCGCAGCGTGATCCGCTCGAGCCGGCGGGATCCCGCGCCGGCCACGACCTCGGTGCCGAGCCGGACGTCGATGTTCGGCGTCTCGGCCAGCTCGCGCACGAGGTAGTCGGACATGCTCGCCCCCAGCCGGTCGCCGCGGACGACGAGCGTTACGGACGCGGCCGTGCGGGCCAGGTGCACGGCGGCCTGGCCCGCCGAGTTCCCGCCGCCGACGACGAAGGCGGCCGCGCCCGCGGCCGAGGTGTCGAACGCCGCCGCGCCGTAGTAGACGCCGGCGCCGAGCAGCTCCGCGAGCGAGGGCATCTCCAGCGTATGCCAGGTGACGCCGGTCGCGATGACGACCGTCCGGGCACGCACCGCCTCTCCGCCCTCCAGCCGGAGGACGTGCTCGCCGCCCGCGTGCTCGAGCGCGACGGCCGGCCGGGCGAGCACGAAGCGGGCGCCGAAGAACCACGCCTGCTCCAGCGCGCGGGCGGCCAGGTCGCGCCCGGAGAGGCCGTTCGGGAAGCCGAGGTAGTTGCGGATGCGGGAGCTCGTCCCCGCCTGACCGCCGGGGACGGACGGCTCGATCACCGTCGTCCGCAGCCCCTCCGAGGCGGCGTACACCGCCGCGGCCAGGCCCGCGGGGCCGCTGCCGACGATGGCGACGTCGCAGAGGCCCGGCTCGGGCTCGGTCGCGAATCCGAGCGCCTGCGCGACCCGCGCCATCGACGGGTCGGAGAGCACCGTCCCGCTCCGGAACGCGAGCAGCGGCAGCGCCAGGCCGTCCGCACCGAGCGCCGACCGCAGCGCCCGGCCCTCCTCCGAGCCCGCCGGGATGAACCGGAACGGGACGCCGATCCGCGAGAAGAGGTCGCGCAGGCCGTGCGCGCGGGCCTCGAATTCGTCGCCGATGATGCGTGCGGCCTCGAACGGCGGCGGCTGGGACGCCTCCCAGTCGGCCAGGATCTCGCTGACGGGGAGGTACAGCCACCGCTCAGGCAGGCCCCAGGGCACGAAGATGTAGGAGTCCACCTGGCCCGTCCGCATCGCGGTCACCGCCGGGTGCTCCTCGCTCCACTCGCCGCGGCCGATCAGGAGCAGCCGCCGCGCCATCGGGTGCAGCTCGTGGGCGGCGGCGAGCAGGTCGGCGCCCCCGCCCGCCGGGCTCTCGTCGCTGAAGACGACGGCGACCCGCCTACCCTCGTCCGCGTCGCCTCGCAGCGCCGCCAGCACATCCTCGGCCGAGGCGTGGGCGTGCACGTCGTAGTCCGTCGCGTAGCGGCGCCGCAGGTCGCGTTCCAGGTCGGCACGGACGCCCGCGTCCCCGTGCAGGAGGTGCATGGACGGGTTCACGCCCGAAGCGGCGTCACCCACACCTGGCGCGTGCGCGGGCCGTCGAACTCGCACAGGAACACCCGCTGCCAGCGCCCGAGCGCCGGCCGGCCGCCTTCGACCGCGATCGGGTGGGCGCAGCCGACCAGGATCGCCTTGATGTGGGAGTCGCTGTTCCCCTCGGCGTGCGCGAACCTCGACGAGACGGGCACCATCGCCTTCAGGTGGTCGAGGACGTCGGCCGCGACGTAGGGGTCGTAGCCCTCGTTCACCGTCACGGCGGCCGTCGTGTGGGGCACGTGGACGAGCACCGCGCCGTCGTCGAGGCCGAGCTCCGAGACGGCACCGGCGATGGCGTCGGTGATGTCCAGCATCTGCTCGCGGTGCTCGGTCCGGACGCTCAGGCGATGCACCGGCCGATCGTATACCGTCGCCGCCGGTGGCCTCCCGACGCCCCGTGCTCCTGATCGACGGCGACTCGCTCGCCCACCGCGCCTACCACGGCTCGCGGCCGCTGCGGGGCGCCGAGGGGCGCCCGATCAACGCCATGCACGGGTTCGCGGTGATGCTGCTCGCCCTCGTGCGGACCGAGCAGCCCAGGGCCGTCCTCGCGTGCTGGGACACGCTCTCGGTCCCGACCTACCGCCGCGAGCTATGGCCGGAGTACCAGGCCGGGCGCGAGTTCGATCGCGAGATCGTCGAGCAGCTCGACCGCCTGCCCGCCCTGGTGGAGGCGTTCGGGTTCGCGGCGGCGAAGGCGGACGGCTACGAGGCGGACGACCTGCTGGCGGCGGCCGCCCGGGGCGAGCGGGAGGCGGGCGGGACAGCCCTCGTGGTCACCTCCGACCGGGACGCCTACCAGCTCGTCACCGACGCGGTCACGGTGCTCGCGCCCCGCTCGGGCGCCTACGCGCCCGACCGGATCGGCCCGGCCGAGGTGGTCGAGCGCTACGGCGTGCGCCCGGAGCAGGTGCCCGACTTCATCGCCCTGCGGGGCGACCCGTCCGACCGCCTCCCCGGCGCCCGCGGAATCGGGGCGAAGGGCGCGGCGGAGCTGCTCGGGCGCTACCCCGACCTGGAGGCGATCGTCGCGCACGCCGACGAGCTGCGGCCGCGCCAGGCCGAGGCCGTGCGTGACCCGAACCTGCCGTTGTTCAAGTGCATCGCGAGGATGGACGCCGAGGCGCCAGCCGCGCCGCCGCCCGACGCCGCGCTGGACACGGCCGGCGCGATCGCGCACCTCCAGGCGATCGGCGACGATCGCCTCGCAGCCCGCCTCCGCGCTGAATAAAAGGGGTCTGACCCCGTTTATTCACAGGGTGGTCAGGAGAAGGCCGCGGCGATCAGGCCCGCGATGACGGCCACCCCGAGCGCCATCGCGGCGATCCCGGGCAGCCGGCTGGTGCCGCCCAGGCGGGCGACCGTGAAGCCGATGAACCCGAGCGCGAGCGCGACCAGCGCCAGGATGGCCGCCAGGAACGCCAGCAGCTGCCCGCCCTGGGAGGTGATCCCGGCGGCGGCCGCGCCGGCGGCGACGAGCCCGCCGAGCACTGCGGCGGCGATGCCGAGGCCGCTCGAGCGGGGCGAGCGGGTCGGGCTCTCGGCGGCTATCGCGTCCCCCAGGCGTACGTCATCTTCACCATGTCGAGGTACATGAACGTCTCCGTCGACTTCACGCCGTCGACCTCGCGCAGCCGCTGCACCACGTCCAGGAGATGGCGGTTGTGCTCGCAGACGATCTCCACCAGCAGGTCGTAGCTGCCCGACGTGATCACGACGTAGCTCGTCTCGGGCCACTCCGAGACGATATCGGCGACGCGGCCGAGGTCGCTGTTCGCCTGGACGCCGACGAGGGCCATCACCTCGAAGCCGAGCTTCAGCGGGTTTGTGACGGCGACCACATCGAGGACGCCTGCGTCGGTGAGCCGCTGCACGCGCGCGCGCACGGCCGCCTCGGATATGCCGAGCTCACGCGCGATCGCGGTGAAAGGGCTACGGCCCTCCCGCTGGAGGATCTCGATGATCCGGCGGTTGACCGGATCGAGCTTGACAGAGGGAGCGCTCATGCGAGATACCCGCCCAAACCCCGGTTCATGTGCGAACTTCGAAGTTGACAGTCCGAAATGCAACGATATACCCTTGACCCCGGTATGACGCAAGCGACGGCCGACCACGCCACCGCCGGAGTCACCACCGACGACCAGATCGACGTCGAGTTCCGCGCGGTCACAAAGCGCTTCGGCTCGCTGACGGCGGTGAACGCGGTCAGCCTGCGGGTGCACAAGGGCGAGTTCCTCTCGCTCCTCGGCCCGTCCGGCTGCGGCAAGACGACCTCGCTGCGGATGATCGCCGGCTTCGAGCAGCCCGACGAGGGCGAGCTCCTGATCGGCGGTCGCGACGTGAGCGGCGTCCCGCCGTACAAGCGCGATGTGAACACCGTGTTCCAGCAGTACGCGCTCTTCCCCCACATGTCGATCCTCGACAACGTCGCCTACGGCCTCAAGCAGCGCCGGGTGCCGAAGAGGGAGCGCCACCAGAAGGCCGGGGAGGCGCTCGAGCTCGTCCGCCTGGTCGGCCGCGACACGCACCGACCGTCGATGCTCTCCGGCGGCCAGCAGCAGCGCGTGGCCCTGGCCCGGGCGCTGGTCATGAACCCGCGCGTGCTGCTCCTCGACGAGCCGCTGGGCGCGCTCGATCTGAAGCTGCGCAAGGACATGCAGATCGAGCTCAAGCGCATCCAGGACCAGGTCGGGATCACGTTCATCTACGTGACCCACGACCAGGAGGAGGCGCTCTCGATGTCCGACCGGGTGGCCGTCATGTCGAACGGCGTGATCGAGCAGCTCGACGAGCCGCGCGCCATCTACGACCGGCCGCTCACCCCGTTCGTGGCCGACTTCATCGGCGACATGAACTTCATCGACGGCGAGGTCGTCGAGGCCGCCGACGGCGGCTTTGCGGTGGACGCCGGCAACGGCGTCGTGGTCCGCGGCCGCGGGGAGGCCGCCCGCGGCGACCGCGTCCGCGTCGGCATCCGCCCCGAGCGCATGGCCGCCCATCCCGGCGCCGGCCGGGGCACCGCCAACTCCGCGGCGGCTGAGGTCGTCACAAAGATGTACCTCGGCGACCAGGTGCAGATCGTCGCCCGGCTCGCCAGCGGGAGCGACGTGATCGTGCGCGAGCAGCGCACGAGCGCCGACCCCGCACTCGACACCGTCCACCCCGGCGACCAGGTCGCCATCACCTGGGACGAGGCCGCGCCACACCTGCTCGGCGAGGCCCCCCACGCAGACGAGCAGAAGGAGACGCCGTGACCGATCAGCCCCGCGACACGCTGAACATCCTGGCGCCGGCAAGCGCGAAGCCGAAGCTGGACTACCTGCACCGCCAGCTCTATCGGGACGCGGCCGAGCGGTCGGGGCTTTCGCGCCGGGAGCTCCTCGGCCTCGGTGCCCTCGGACTGATCGCCGCGGCCTGCGGCGGGTCCACCAGTGCGGGTGGAGGGGGCGGCGGCAGCAGCGCCCCGGCCGGCGGCGGCAACACGCTCGCCGGGAAGCCGATCGAGGACAAGCTCGTCATCTACAACTGGTCGGAGTACGACGCGGCCAGCACGTTCAAGAAGTTCAGGGCCGCCCACCCAAACACCAAGGTCACCGAGACCTTCTACTCGTCGAACGACGAGCTGCTCGCCAAGCTCTCGGCCGGCGGCACCGGGTACGACATCATCGTCCCCAGCCAGAACGCGGTCGCCCAGCTCATCACCCAGAACGGGCTCATGGCGCTCGACAAGCAGCTCCTGCCGAACCTGAAGAACCTCGACCCGAAGTTCGTGAAGTCGTCGTACGACCCCACGGGGAACTTCCACGTGATCAAGGACTACGGGATCACGATGATCTTCTACATGAACACCGTCGTCACGGACCACCCGAAGACGATGCTCGACTTCTACAACCTCCTGCCCAAGTACGTCAGCAAGGGCCGCACCAACGTGCTGGACGGCGCGGAGGAGGTCGTCCCGCTGGCACTGATGGCGCTCGGGATGGACCCGAACACGGACAAGAGCTCCGACTTCGCCAAGGTGAAGAAGTTCCTGCTCAGCATCCGCAAGGGCGTGACGACGATCGACTCGTCGGGCTACATCAACGACGCCATCGCCGGCAAGATCATCCTCAGCCAGGGGTGGAACGGCGACGTCCGCCGCATCTACCAGGCCCGCAAGAAGGAGGGCGACATCACCCCCGTCCTCCTGAACGAGATGTCCGAGGTGTGGTCGGACAACTGGTGCATCCCCGCCACGGCGCCCGACCCGGTGGCCGCCCACGCGTGGATCAACTGGCTCCTCGAGCCGGCGACGGCGGTCGCGGAGATGAACTACCACAACTACCCGATTCCGATCCCCGCCGCGCTCGACGAGATGCCTGCATCGTTGAAGACCGACCCGCTCTTCAACGTGCCCACGAAGTACACGGACAACTACAAGTACATCCTGAACGTCAGCCCTGACGTGGTGAACCAGCGCACCCAGATCTACGGAGAGTTCAAGGCCGCGTAGATGGCCATCGCCGGCGGAGAACCGGCCGCGGCGGCGACGGCCGCGGACGAAGGGACACGCCGGCGCCGGCGCGGCTTCGCGCCGCGCTACCCGGGCTGGTTGACGCTGCCGTCGCTGCTCTACTACGCGATCTTCTTCCTGGGGCCGATGGCCATCCTGGCCGTCTTCTCGGTGTCGATCCAGTCGGGGTTCGGCAGCGTCACCTATGCGTTCGACACCGCGCAGTTCAGCCAGATCTTCCAGTCCGACCTGTACATTCAGGTGTTCTGGCACACGCTGATCATGGCGACCGCGGGATCGCTGCTCACGATCGCGATCGGCTATCCGGTCTGCTACTGGATGGCGCGTTACCTCACGACGTACAAGATGCTCGCCCTGCTGTTGCTGGTGGTGCCGTTCTGGACGTCGTTCCTGATCCGCACCTACGCGCTCAAGATCATCCTCGACCCGAACGGGTACCTGGCCAAGGATCTCGGCTTCAACGCGCTCTACACGTGGAAGGCGGTGGGGATCGGGCTCGTCTACAACTACCTGCCGCTGTTCATCCTGCCGGTGTTCGCGTCGCTCGAGCGGATGGACTGGACGCTGGTCGAGGCCGCCACCGACCTGGGCGCGCGGCCGATCAAGGCGTTCTGGGAGGTGACGCTGCGGCTCACGCTCCCGGGCGTCGTCACGGGAGCGCTGCTCGTCTTCATCCCCATGTCGGGCGAGTACATCATCCCGAACATCCTGGGCGGCGGGAACTTCGAGTTCGTCGGGAACGCGATCGGCGACACGTTCCAGGGCGCCCAGAACTGGCCGTTCGGCTCGGCGCTCTCGATCGCGCTCATGGCCGCGCTCTCGATCTTCGTGGTGGTTTACATCCTGTTCGCCACCCGGGAGGAGCAGTTCGGTGCGTAGGAGCCGGATCGTCACCGCGAAGCGCGGCTTCGCCATCTGGGCGCTGGTCGTCTACGCCTTCCTGTACCTGCCGATCATCGTCGTCGTCGTGTTCGCGTTCAACAAGCCGTCGCCGGCGTCGGTCGCCTCCTACAAGGGGTCGAACATCTGCGACATGTCGCCGGTGCAGATCGGCAACGTCAACGTCTGGAACGGCTTCACATCGTGCTGGTTCTCGGAGGGGCTGAACAACTCGACGTACATCCCCGCCATCAAGACGAGCCTGGGCATCGCCGCCGAGGCGGCGATCATCGCAACCCTGCTCGGGCTCGCGGCGGCCCTCGCGCTCGCCCGCATGAAGCGGCGCTGGCGGATCCCGTTCGACATCCTCGTCTACCTCACGCTCGTGGTTCCCGAGATCGTGATCGCGGTGGCGTCGCTGGTCTTCTTCGTGCAGGCGCGCCAGGATTTCGGGTTCTTCCCGCCGCTCGGGCGCAGCACGATCCTGCTCGGGCAGATCGTCTTCAACGCATCGCTCGCGATGCTCATCATCCGGGCGCGGTTCGTCGGCATGGGCGACAGGCTTGAAGAGGCGGCGTACGACCTCGGTTCCGGCCCCGTTGCAACGTTCAGGCAGGTGACGCTGCCGCGCCTGATGCCCGCGATCGTCGCCGCAGGGCTCCTGTGCTTCACCTTCTCGTTCGACGACTACGTGCTGCCGACGTTCACGAACGGCACCACCAACACGTGGCCGATCGTGCTGTACTCGGCCGTGCGCTTCGGCATCACGCCCGCTGTAAACGCGCTTGCGACGCTGATGCTGCTCATGACGCTCGTCATGATCGTCATCGTCGCCGTTCTGCTGCGGCGCACGC
>JBKPMQ010000022.1:0-10084 GCA_046732235.1 Actinomycetota bacterium | reverse complement strand
GGATGTCCGTCGACTCGCCCAAGATCACGTTCAAGGACGTGGCCGGCGTCGACGAGGCCGTCGAGGAGCTGCAGGAGATCAAGGAGTTCCTCGAGAACCCGAAGAAGTTCCAGGCGCTCGGCGCGCGCATCCCCAAGGGTGTGCTCCTGTTCGGCCCTCCGGGCACCGGCAAGACGCTCCTCGCGCGGGCCGTCGCCGGCGAGGCCGGCGTGCCGTTCTTCTCCATCTCCGGCTCCGACTTCGTCGAGATGTTCGTCGGCGTCGGCGCGAGCCGCGTCCGCGACCTGTTCGAGCAGGCCAAGCAGAACTCGCCCTGCATCATCTTCATGGACGAGATCGACGCCGTCGGCCGCCACCGCGGCGCCGGCATGGGCGGCGGCCACGACGAGCGCGAGCAGACGCTGAACCAGCTGCTCGTCGAGATGGACGGGTTCGAGATGAAGGACAACGTGATCCTGATCGCGGCCACGAACCGGCCCGACATCCTCGATCCGGCCCTGCTGCGCCCGGGCCGCTTCGACCGCCAGGTCGTCGTCGACCGGCCCGACCGGGTCGGCCGCAAGAAGATCCTCGAGGTGCACAGCCGCGGCAAGCCGATGTCGCAGGTCGTCGACATCGAGGCGCTGGCCGGGCAGACGCCGGGCTTCACCGGCGCCGACCTCGCCAACCTCGTGAACGAGGCCGCGCTGCTCGCCGCTCGCAAGGGCAAGAAGCAGATCGAGAACCTCGAGCTGGAAGAGGGGATCATGCGGGTCATCGCCGGGCCCGAGAAGAAGACCCGGCTGCTCTCGCCGAAGGAGCGCGAGATCACCGCGGTGCACGAGATGGGGCACGCGCTCGTCGGCCACTTCCTGGAGCACAACGATCCGGTGCACAAGATCTCGATCGTCGGCCGTGGCATGGCGCTCGGCTACGTCGTCACGCTGCCCCAGGAGGACAAGTTCATGCGCTCGCGCGCGGAGCTCCTGGACGGCCTGGCCAAGAACCTGGGCGGCCGCACCGCCGAGGAGCTCGTCTTCGGCGAGGTCACGACCGGCGCCGAGGACGACCTCAACAAGACGACCGACACCGCCAAGCGCATGGTCACGCGCTGGGGCATGTCCGAGAAGCTCGGCCCCCGTACGTTCGGCCGCGACTCGAGCCAGCCCTTCCTGGGCCGTGACTTCGGCCACGAGGCGGACTATTCCGAGGAGATCGCGCGCGAGATCGACGACGAGATCCGGCGCATCGTCGAGCAGGCCCATGAGCGCGCCCGCGAGGTGCTGGGCGGCAACATCGACGAGCTCAACCGGATGTCGAAGATCCTGATGCAGTACGAGACCTTCGACGCGGGCCAGTTCCAGCGCCTGCTCGCCGGCGAGGCTCCCGAGGACGTCTTCAAGGACCAGGAGCCGAAGCCGACCGAGCAGCCGACGGAGCAGCCGCGCAAGGAGTCGACGCGGCCGCGCGGGATCGGCCTGCCGCTCCCGGGCAACATCGCCTCCGGCCAGCCGCCGGAGTCGCCGCAGCCCTCCTGAGCAGCAACGGGGCCAGGCCCCGGACGGGGCCTGGCCCCGGCTGAGATCCCCGGAAAGGGGGTGACGGCGATGACCCCTGCCTGCCGATCACGTGGGCAGTCGTCCCGTCCACCGTCTTCAGGGGTCTTGCGTTGCGCTTCGTCCGGGTCACACTCTCTCTCGCCGTCGGCGTTGCCGGCTGCCTCGTCCTCGCGCCCCAGGCGCTCGCCACCACGCCGCGGATCAGCGGGCCGATCCTCTCGTACAAGTGCCCGCCCGCGCCGCTCTTCTGCACCCGCACGCTGAAGCCGGGCGTCACGCTCACCCACCTGCGGGCGAGGATGCGCACCGGCCCGAACCAGGACATCTACAAGCTCTCCTGGAAGCTCGGCGATCCGCACGTGCAGCTGTTCGCCGAGGCGCTCAACCACCCGACCTCCACCGGCAGCATCCAGCTGAACACGATCTCGAACTGGGCCCAGTCGGGGGCGCCGGCCGGCTTCCTCGGCGCGATCAACGCCGACTTCTTCAGCCAGGGCAGCAACTGGCGCTACGGCAAGCCGAGCGGCATGCTCGTGCAGGGGCGGCACATCTACGACTTCGGCACGGGCGGTCCCGCGGTTGGCTACAAGGCCGCCGGCCGCATGGTGATGGGTTCGCCGCTCGCGCGCCCGACGAAGATCACGCTGACCGAGGGCCACACGGCGACGATCGCCGCCTTCAACCCGAGCTCGACCGGCCTCACCTCTGTGAAGGGCGACCAGGTCGCGATCAAGACGGGCTCGACCGCGCGCGTGCCCTGGGGCTGGGTCGGTGTCGTCGTCGCGAACGCCAAGCCCAACTTCTTCGCCAACATGCTGCAGGGCAGCGAGCAGGTGAACAACTCGACCGGCCTGAAGACCGGCGAGACGGTGCGCGGCTTCCGCTTCGGCGAGGGCACGGGCACGACCGCCACGACCCAGCTCCGGGTGCTGCCCGCCTGCGGCGGGTATGTCTGCCGCGGCCGGGTCGACGTCTCGCTCGCCGCCGGCCAGGCCCTCATGATCACGAGGGCCGGGCACTTCGCCGACGCCGGCCTCGAGCACAAGGCCAACTCGACCGCCCATGCCCTCACGATCTCGACCGACACCCCCCGCTGGGCCGGCGTCTCGGACGTGATGGGCGGGAAGCCGCGCCTGGTAAAGGCAGGCAAGGTGCAGTACCCCTTGCCGCACGTGAACCCGCCGATGATGTCGAGCGACGGCTGGCAGTGGAACTACCCGCACTGGCGGCCCGCGGTGGCCGAGACGGCGACGCGCGGCTGGCTCATCATCACGGGCGGCGTCCGCTACTCCGACGGCGTCACCGGCTGGAACTGGGGCAAGATGCTCGTCCAGCTGGGCGCGACGAACGCGATCGGCTTCGACAACAACTCCTCCACCGAGCTGTTCGTGCCGGGCCGCGGCACCTGGACGTTCTCCCCGGGCTGGCAGCGCCAGATCACCGAGGCGACCGCGCTCGCGTACCGCTGATCCAGGCCGACGATCTAGGCTGCGCAGCGTGCTGCCGCTGCGCGAGAGGTTCCCGGCTCCGGCCGTCATGGGCGTGGTGAACGTGACCCCCGACTCGTTCTCGGACGGTGGCGCGTTCCTCGACCCGGCCGCCGCCGTCGCCCACGGCCTGGAGCTCGCCGCCGAGGGCGCCGACGTGCTCGACATCGGCGGCGAGTCGACCCGGCCGGGGTCTGACCCCGTTCCACTGGACGTGGAGCTCGAGCGGGTGCTGCCGGTGATCGAGGGGCTGGTGGGGCGGACGGACGTGCCGATCTCGATCGACACCGTGAAGGCCGAGGTCGCCGACCGGGCGATCCGGGCCGGGGCGGCGCTCGTGAACGACGTCACCGCCCTGCGCCACGACCCCGCGATGGCCGGCGTGGTCGCTGCGGCCGGCGTGCCCGTCTGCCTGATGCACATGCTCGGCGAGCCGAAGACGATGCAGGACGACCCTCGCTACGACGACGTCGTCGCCGACGTCTCGGCGTTCCTCGAGGAGCGGGTCGAGTTCGCGCAGGCGAGCGGGATCGACCCCGAGCAGATCTGCATCGATCCGGGGATCGGGTTCGGCAAGACCGTCGACCACAACCTGGCCCTGCTGCGCCACCTCGACCGCATCGCGGCGATCGGGCCGCCGGTGCTCCTGGGCGCCTCGCGCAAGTCGTTCCTGGGGGTGCTCACGGGCGAGCCGCTCGAGGGCCGCGACGTCGCCACCGTGGCGGTCAACCTGGCTGCCGTGCGGCGGGGCGCGTGGATGCTGCGGGTCCACGCGGTCAGGGCGACGCGGGACGCCCTGACGGTCTCCGCGGCGATCGAGGCGGTTGCATGAGCGCTGCCCTGGTCGAGATCCGGGGCCTGCGCGTGTACGCCCACCACGGTGTGCGCGACTTCGAGCGCGAGCGCGGGCAGCCGTTCGTGATCGACGTCTGGCTCCGCTGCCGGCCGTCGGCGTCCGGGGAGAGCGATGACCTCGCCGACGCCGTCAACTACTCGGCCGTGTGCGACCGGGTGGCCGAGCTCGCCACCGGCGGGCAGTACCAGCTGCTCGAGCGGCTGGCGACGGTGATCGCGGACGATCTGGCGGGGCGCTACGCCGTCGACGGCCTGCGCGTGCGCGTCGCCAAGCCCCACGCCCCCGTGAAGCACGACGTCGCGGAGGTTGCCGTGACCGTCGAGCGCGGCTCTATCGGCTTTCTGGAAGCACCCGTATAACGGAAACATGGACGGGATGCGGATCGTGGTGGTCGAGGACCAGCCACTGTTCCGGCGCGGCCTGATCGACCTGCTGAACGCGGAAGGGTTCCGGGTGGACGGCTCGGCCGGGACGGTGCGCGAGGCGATGGACGTCGTCGCCGCCCGGATGCCGGACATCGTGCTCATGGACCTCCAGCTCGCGGACGGCAGCGGCATCGACGCCACCCGGCGGCTGTGCGAGCTCCACGGCGAGCGCCTGCGCGTCGTCATGCTGAGCGAGTCGCGTGACCCGACCGACATGATCGCGGCCGTGCGGGCGGGCGCCGTCGGCTATCTGACGAAGGATCAGGCCCCGGAGCGGCTGGCCGAGGCCCTGCGCGGCGTCCTGCGCGGCGAGGCGGCGCTGTCGCGGCGGATGGCCGCCCACCTGATCGCCGACGTCCGCGACACCCAGCGGCGGATGGTGCTCGCCACCAAGCTTCCCCACCGCGAGCGCCTGACCCCGCGCCAGCTCGAGATCCTGCAGCTGATCGCCGCGGGCGAGACGACGAGCGAGATCGCCCGGCGCCTGTTCCTCTCGCCGGAGACGGTGCGCTGGCACGTCAAGGCCATCCTGCGCAAGCTGAACGCGCGCACCCGCGCGGAGGCGGCAGCGGCCCTGCGCGAGGTGATGGCGGAAGCCGTCTAGCTGCTAGCGAATCGCCTCGGCGGCGTGGCGCACGAGCCAGACCGACACGGTCAGGCAGTAGGTGATCACGAGGCAGGCCGTGGCGATGGCGGCCGCCTGGCCGGCGGGGCCGGTGACGAGCTCGGCGACGCCGACGAGCAGCGGCCGCAGCAGGACGAACGCGAGCAGCCCGCCGATGCCCAGGTGCACGGTCGTGCGCCGGAGCTCCTTGGGGCGGAGGTTGGGGTAGCGGGCATCGGCCCATATCGCGAGCGCCGCGGGGCAGAGTACGAGCACGACGGCAAGTTCCATGAGGGTCGGCATGGCACCATCCTGTGTTCTTCGGAGCTGGAGCGATCGGCGGCCCAACGCGAGCCGTCCTGCCCAATCCATCGGCAAATGTGAACAATTCGTAAGGGTGATCCGTGCAAAGTGCCCCCGGAAAGGTGATCCCGGCGTACGTCGCATTCGGCGCTAACCTGGGTGAGCCGGTCGAGACGCTGCGGGCGGCGGCCGTGACGCTCGCGGCCCGACCGGCGATCGAGCTCGTCGCGGGCTCGCCCATCTACCGGACGAGGCCGATCGGGCCGCCGGGACAGCCCGACTACGCGAACGCCGTCGGCCGCGTCGAGACGACGCTCGCGGCGGACGACCTGCTTGACGTGCTGCTCGCCGTCGAAGCGGACTTCGGGCGCGTCCGGGACGTGCGCTTCGGCCCGCGCACCCTCGACCTCGACCTGATCTGGTACGGGGGCGAGGAGCGCGCGGGCGAGCGGCTGACGCTCCCGCACCCGCGCGCGCACGAGCGCGAGTTCGTGCTGCGGCCGCTGGCCGATCTCGATCCCGGGCTGGTGCTGCGCGGCCGGCCGGCCGGGGACTGGCTGGCGGCTCTCGAGCCGCAGGGCGTCGAGCCGACCGGGACGGCGCTCATGTAGACGGGCGCGGTCGCCGATGACGGGTGTATGACCGACCTCGCGGCCAGCCCGATCGCCCGCATCTCCGACGCCTGCACGCTCGTCGGCTCGCGCCTCATCCCGACGCTCCTCTTCACGACGATGGCGACCGTCTCCGTGCTCGGCGTCCGCGGCGCGCCCAGCGCCAGCGCCGCTGCCTTCCATGCCCTGTCCGCGACGCTTTGGGGCCTCTTCATCGTCCTGATCAATATCCGCCCGGCGCCGCTGCGGCGCAACCGCTCGCCGGTCGGCGTGATCGTCGCGCTCGTCTCTCAGCTGGCCGTGAGCGCGGTCGGCCTCTTCGGCGCCCGCACCGACGGCGGCGCGGCGGTGATCGCCTCGGACGTGCTCCTGATCGCCGGCCTCGCATTCGCGATCGGCTCGGTCGCCGTGCTCGGGCGTTGCTTCGGCGTCCTCCCCGACGTGCGCGGCCTCGTCACCCGCGGCCCCTACCGGCTCGTACGGCACCCGCTCTACCTGGGCGAGCTGACGGCCGTGTTCGGCGTCGTGCTGGGCTCCCGGGAACCCCTCTGGGCGGGACTCACGTGGCTCGTCTGCGTCGCCCTCCAGCTGCTCCGCACCGTCTACGAGGAGCGCAACATCCGGGCCGAGTTCCCCGAGTACGACGAGTACGCCGCCCGCACGAAGCGGCTCGTCCCCGGCCTTCTCTGACCGGCTGGGCAGCGGGCATTAGACTCCCCGCATGTCCTACATCGAAGACCTGGAGGAGTTCGACGCCGAGCTCGAGCTGCGGCTCAAGCGCGAGTACGCGACGGTGTTCGGCCTCTTCCGCTACTGCGTGCTGACGGCCGAGGCCACGTACCTGTGCAACCGGCTGGACATGGAGACGGCGAACTCGCCCGCCTATCCGCTCGTGCACCTGACCATGGAGGACGTCTGGGTCTGGGACAAGAACCGGCCCAGCCGGATCATCCCCCGGGCCGAGGTGCACACGACGCAGGACGTCACGGTCGAGGAGCTCAAGCCGGAGAGCGAGATCGAGACGACGTTCCCGCCCGGGTTCGAGCTCAGCGATGAGTGATGCTGCTCGCACTCGACGTCGGTAACACCCAGACCGTCGTCGGGATGTACGACGGCGAGCAGCTCCGCGAGCACTGGCGGACGACCACCGTCCGCACGCACACCGGCGACGAGCTGGCCCTGATGCTGGCCGGGCTGCTCGAGCTGCGCGACCACACGCTGGGATCGATCGACGCCCTCGTCGTCGCGTCGAGCGTCCCCCAGCTGGCCGTGGAGTACGCGACCATGAGCCGCGAGCACCTCGGCGAAGAGGCGCTCGTCGTCGGGCCGGGCGTCCGCACCGGCGTCGCGCTCCGCGTCGACAACCCGCTCGAGGTGGGCCCCGACCGGGTGGCGAACTGCGTCGCCGCCTACGCCCTCCACGGCGGGCCGTGCATCGTGGTCGACTTCGGCACGGCGATCAACTTCGACACGGTCTCGGCCGGTGGCGAGTTCCTCGGCGGGGCGATCGCGCCCGGTCTGCAGGTGGCGCTCGACGCGCTCGGCGACCGGGCCGCCCGGCTGCAGAAGGTGGAGCTGGTGGCGCCGGCCCGCGCCATCGGCACGAACACCGACACGAACGTCCAGTCCGGCGCCGTCTTCGGCTGGGCCGGCCTGGTGGACGGGCTCGTGCGCCGGTTCCGGGCCGAGCTCGGGGCCGAGGCGACGACGGTCGCCACCGGCGGCCTGGCCGCGCTGGTCGCCCCCCACTGTGACACGGTGCAGCACGTCGAGCCCTGGCTGACGCTCGAGGGCCTGCGGATGATCTGGGCCCGCAACGCCTGAATACCCGGTGCCAGGCACCGGTTGTTCACGCAAGGCGGGCGGTGACGGTGCCGGCCGCGTCAACCGCGACGGCGGTCGGGACGATGCCGATCCCGTACTTGCGGGCCAGGTCGGGCCGCGTGCGCACGTCGACGGTGACGACGTCGCGGCCGGCCTCCCGCAGCTCCCGCTCGAGCGTCAGGCACTCCGAGCAGAGCGGGTGGGTGAACTCGACGACACCGCCGTCGGCGGTCAGGCCGACGTCCGCCGGATCGATCCGGCTCAGATCGCCGTGGCCGATGCCGCGCAGGCGCGCGCCCAGCCGGTAGATCTCGCAGCCCGTGCAGAACCCGGTCACGGCTGCGAGCAGGGCCAGGGCGCTGACGAGCACGGCCAGCGCCGTTCCGAGCGCGTGGAACCCGATCGCGTGGGCGACGGTCGCCGCCGTGAGGACACCGAAGCCGAGGATGTTCGCGAACCGCGGCGCCCGCGCGTCCTCGAGCTGGCCCTCGCCGATCCGCGGCTGGACGAGCTCGAAGTACGTGACGCAGGGCAGGCACCAGCGCCGTCCGAGCGTCAGGCCGAGCGCGAACTGGAGTGCGAGCAGCCCCAGCAATGGCCACCAGCCGGCGACGACGGCGACGAGCGCCAGCGTCCCGATCGCCGCCTGGTTGAACCGCGGCGCGCGGGCATCGATCACGTCGAGGTCGCGGTAGGGGTGTGCTCGTCGCTCCGCCACTTTGGATCCAAACTCTAGCGGTCGGCGGGTGTGCTCGCCTCCGCTTCCCTTCGCGCCGGACGCGGCGCTCGAACCGCCGGCTGTGTGATCATCCCGGTGTGACCACACACCGGTTCGAGGCCGTCCTCGGTGCCGATGTCGGCGACCGCCCCGCCGTGGTGCTCCCGGCCGAGGTGGCGGCGGCCATGGGCGGCCGCGCCCGCATCCCCGTCGCGGGGAGGATCAACGGCGTCCAGTTTCGCGGCTCGACGATGCCGCTGGGAGACGGCCGTCACTGCGTCGGCTTCCGCAAGGACACCCGCGCCGAGGCCGGCGCGGAGATGGGCGATACGGTCGCGATCGAGATCCGCCGCGACGACGCGCCCCGCGCCGTCGACTTACCCGAAGACCTGGCGGCCGCACTCGCCGCCGAGCCGGGGCTGCGAGACGCCTTCGGCGGGATGTCCTACACCCATCGGCGGGAGTGGGTGGAAGCCGTGGAGGGGGCGAAGCGCCCCGAGACCCGGGCGCGCCGGGTCGCCCAGGCCGTCGACGCCGCCCGCGCCCGCATCGCGTGAATACCCGGTGCCTGGCACCGGATATTCACCTCGGTGGCGCTCCGGAGCCGGTGCCCTCGGATGCGTGGACTCACTAGGATCGGCGAATGGAACTCGAGCTCCGCGTCGCCGGCCCCGGCGACCTCGATGCGCTGACGGCGATCATGGCGACCGCGTTTCGCCACGACCCGATCTGGGGCGAGTACTCGTTCCCCGGGTCGCAGGAGCGGCTCGACACCGCGGCCGCGTTCTGGCGCGCCTACCTCGCCGCCATCCTCCGCCACGGCTGGTCGTTCCTCTCCTCGGGCGACGAGTCGGGCGCCGTCTGGGTGCCGCCCGGTGAGCGCGAGCTCACCGACGACCAGGAGCACCAGCTCGAGGCGCTCCTGCACGAGCTGCTCGGCGACGCGCAGGCCGCGGTGGTCTTCGACGTCCTGGAGCGCCTCGACGCCGCCCACCCCCACCACGAGCCGCACCACCAGCTCAGCCTGTTCGGCACCCACGAGGACCACCGCGGCCGCGGGATCGGGATGGCGCTCCTCGACGCCTGCCTGGAGCGGGTCGACGCGGCCGGGTCGGCCGCCTATCTGGAGTCGACCAACCCGGCCAACGACCGCCGGTACATGAGCCGCGGCTTCGAGCCGTTCGGGCGCGTCGAGCTGGCGGGCGGGCCGGTCGTCACGACGATGTGGCGGCCGGCGCGGGGAGCGGCTCAGCCGCCCCCGTAGATCGAGATGGGGAGCTCCAGCAGGCGGTCGGCGTCGATGTCGCCCAGCAGCTCGAGTTCGGCCTCATGGGCGGCGACGCGCGCCCGCGCGTCGGGGCAGAACTCGAGCAGCGCGCGCTCGGCCTCCTCGATGGTCGGGCATGTCACGAGCACGCCGCGTATCGCCTTCGCCCCCGGCGTGCCGCGCAGGTACCAGCCGTAGAACTTGCGCAGGAAGCCGACGGCCCGCTCGCCCATCTCGCGCTCGACCTCGCGCATGAACCGGATCAGCTCGGACACCACCTCGGCCGGGTCGGCGTCGGGGCCGCCTTCGCCCGCCATCTCGCGCAGCGCCCACGGCCGCCCCTGGGCACCGCGGCCGACCATGACCGCCGCCGCGCCGGTCTCGTCGATCACGCGCTCCGCCGAGGCCCGGTCGGTGATGTCGCCCGACGCGATGACGGGGATGCCCACCC
>JBKPMQ010000021.1:0-10040 GCA_046732235.1 Actinomycetota bacterium | reverse complement strand
GTTCCCAGGCGTACGCCAGATGGGCCAGGATCACGATCACTGCGGGCACGGCCGCGGCGGCCGCATACGTGCGCATGGTTGAGGCCCGCATCGGCGGTTATCGTAGCGGCGCGATGCGCGTACGCCTGATCGTCAACGCGGCCGCCACGGGGGTGCGCGGCCCCGTGCTGGACGCCGTCATCGCGGCCCTGAAGGACGCTGCGGAGGTCGAGGTTGTGACGACCGAGCACGCCGGCCACGCGACCGAGCTCGCAGCGGCGGCGACGGAGGATGCGGTGGTCGCGCTCGGCGGCGACGGCACCTACAACGAGGTGGCGAACGGCATGCCGCCGGGGGAGGTGATGGGGGTGCTCCCGGCCGGCGCCTCGTCGGTCTTCGCCCGCCACCTCGGGTTCGTGAACGACCCAGCCGCCGCCGCCCGCCAGCTCGCCGAGGCGCTCCGGGCGGAGTCGACCCGCTCGATCGGGCTGGGAGTCGCCGACGGGCGCGTGTTCACGTTTGCGGCCGGCCTCGGCCTCGACGCCGAGGCGACGGCGATCGTCGACGCGGCCCGGCACGAGCGGCCCGGTAACGAGCGCCCCGGCGACCTGCAGGTGCTCGCGACGGCGCTCCGCGTCCTGCGCGCGGAGGGCTACGCCCTGCACGAGCGGATGACCCTGACGGCGGACGACGGGTCGGCGCACCGGTGCTCGTACCTGGCCGTCGCCAACCAGCACCCGTACACGTTCCTCGGCCCCATCCCCGTGCGCGCAGCTCCGCGGGCGGATTTCGAGCACGGGCTCGACGTGGTGTTCACCCGCGAGCTGCACGCACGCCAGCTGTGGCGCCTCCCGGTGTACGCGCTCATCTGGCCCCGCCACGCCCGCCGCGGCAGCCGCAGGGTCGGATACCTGCACGATCTGCACGCGTTCACGGTCGAGTGCGACGAGCCGACGGCGTTCCAGATCGACGGCGAGTACGTCGGCCACCGCGAGCGGGTGGCGTTCGCCTACCGCCCGAACGCGATCCGGGTGCTGGTGCCGGCGCGGTAGCGCCGCGCGCACGTGATTATCATTCGCCGGCCATGGACCACGTGATCGCCATCAGCCAGGGGCTCGGGCTGGCGGCGGCGGCCGGGCTGCTCTCGGCCGCGCCGCTCGCGCTCGCGGCCAGCGCCGCCACCCAGGGATGGCTGGAGTCGCCGATCAGCATCGCCGACGACGCGGCCACGGTGGCCGTGTGCTGGGCGCTCGTCGTGATCGAGCTCGTCGCCGACGCCGTCTGGCCGGGCGCACAGGCGGGGGCGCGGCTGGGGCGCCGCATCGTCGCCGGCGGCCTCGTGTTCGAACTGGCCGCCGGCGGGGACATTCCCTACGTCGGGCTGGTCATCGGGGCAGCGGTCGCGGCCGCGGTCGGCCTCGCGATGCGCCGCCTGCGCGCGGGCGCCGTCAAGGCCGGCGGCGATGTGCGCGGGACGGCGCTCGTCGAGGACGGAGCCGGCCTCGGGGCCGCGGCGGTGGCGCTGATCCCGTTCGTGGGCTACCTGATGACCGTCGCCGCGGGCTGGCTCCTGATGCGCCAGCGCCGCCGCGAGGATCAGAAGTTCCGCGGGCTGCGCGTGCTGCGATGACCGCTGCGCAGCGCCCGGTCCCGGGGAAGAAGCTGATCCTCGCGGTCGTCGACGGCCTCGGCCCGGAGCTGCTCGACCGCGCGATCGCCGCCGGGCGCGCCCCGACGATGGCGAGGCTCGCCGCCGCCGGCGACCGCCGCGACGACTGCGTCTCGACCTTCCCGTCGCTCACCCCCGTCTGCCTCGCGGCCCTGCTCACCGGCGAGCACCCGTCCGGATCGAACATCCCGGGGATGACCTGGTACCACCGCGGCGAGCGCCGGCTGGTCGAGTACGGCTCGTCGTTTGCGGCCACGCTGGCCGAGGGTACGCGCCAGATGGTCGACGACATCCTCGTCAACATGAACCTCGTGCATCTCTCGAGGCGGACGACCACGATCTTCGAGTTCCTCGAGGACGCCGGCTACGTGACGGCGGGCGTGAACACCTACGTGTGCCGCGGGCGCGTCCGCCACCCGATCACGCGGCCCGTCGCCCGCCGCCTCGCCCGCCGCGTGGGCATCGTCGATGCCGTGTACGGCCCCCGCCGCTACTTCCTCGGCGAGCTCTTCTTCACCGATCTGACCGGTGCGCCGCGCAACTTCGGCGGCGGCATCGACCGGCACGGCGGCGCGGTCGGCCGCTGGCTGGTGACCCGGGACGGGTTCGACTTCCTGTTCTTCTACCTCTACGAGACCGACGCCGCCCAGCACCGGGGCGGAGATGTCATGGGCGCCGTCGAGGTAGCCGACAGCGGGATCGGCATGCTGGTCGAGGCGGCCGGGGGGCTGGAGCGGTTCCTCGACCGCTACGCGGTGGTCGTCGTCGCCGACCACTCCCAGAGCCCGGTGATGCAGGCCGCAGACGCCGCCGCGCCGCTCGAGGGGTTCGCGCTCTTCCGCTCGAGCCGCCGCTCCGATCCCGACCGGTGCGGGCTCGCCGTGACGGCCTCGAACCGGGTGGCGATGGTGTACCGGCTCGCGCAGGCCGGGGAGCCGAACGGCCGCATCGCCGAGCGGATGCTCGAGCTGCCGGCGGCCGAGGTGGCGATGTACGCGGACGGCGGCTGGATGCACGTGCGCCGCGGCGACGGTGAGCTGCGGTTCCGCCGCGGGCCCGGCGAGTCCGACGCGCGCGGCAACCGCTTCACCGTCGAGGGCAACGCCGACCTGCTCAGCCCGCAGCTGTACCCGAACGCGCTCGAGCGGATCGAGGGCGCGCTCACCTGCCCGGCGGCGGGCGAGGTGATCGTCTCCGCGGCGCCCGGGTGGGAGTTCGCCGACTCGGGCGGCGCGCACCACGTCGGCGGCGGCAGCCACGGGTCGCTCCGGGCGGAGGATTCGATCGTGCCCCTGATCACCGCCGGGTTCGACGGCGGCCCGCCGCTCGAGGGGATGCCGTCCATCACGGACATGGCGCCGCTCGCCGCCCGGCACTTCGGCGTCCCCCGACCTGTGCGCCAGGCGGCGTCTGCGCTCGCGGGCGTCGGATAGCATCCGCGGGATATGGAGGAGGCCCGAGTCGAGTCCGCCGCGGTTCGCGCCCGGGGACACGCGCGCAGGTTCCATCTCGCCGTCCGCCATCCCGACAACTGGATGCAGGTGCTGCGGTACTGCGTCGTGGGGGGTACGGGCTACGCGGTGAACCTGGCGGCGTTCCTCGTCGCCGATCGGCACATGCCGTACACGCTCGCGTTCGTGGTCGCGTTCGTGCTGGCCGCCACCAGCAACTTCGTCTGGAACCGCGTGTGGACGTTTCGCGTCAGACACGGCGTGCTCCACCACCAGTACGTGCGCTTCCTGACCGTCAGCGCGATGGCGCTCTGCCTCGATCTGGGCGTGCTGCGAGCCCTGGTCGAGGCGGGTGGGCTGGCGAAGGTGACCGCCGCGGCGATCGCCATCCTGGTCGCCACGCCGGTCAGCTTCCTTGGCAACAAGCTCTGGACGTTTCAGTAGCGTCGCGGTCGCGGCTGCGGCGGTCCTGCTCCTGGCCGCTGCGACCGCCCAGGCCGCCGCGCACCTGACCCGCCGCCAGGCGATCACGGTCGCCCAGGCGAACCCGAAGGCGTCGTCCCTGCAGCTGAAGAACCCCGGCTCGCACTGGGAGTCGCAGTACGACCCGCGCACGCACACCTGGACCGTCCTGCTCGAGCCGCGCGGCGCCCACAACGTCCTTGCGGCCTTCACGGTCGACGACCGTACGGCCAGGGTCACGCACGTCCGGGTCGTGTCCCGCGTCGGCGCGCCGCGCCTGAACTCCGAGCAGGCCGCGGCCATCGCCGCCCGCCAGCCCGAGATCCGGAGGTGGCTGGCCCAGTACACGAACGTCAGCCACACCTCGACGCTCGGCGACCACCGCGTCTGGACGGTGGACTACTACGCCGGCGGCGATCAGATCGCCGAGGTGCACATCGCCGACTACACCGCGGATCCCTACGAGGTCTGGACCGGGCCCCAGGTGGCCTGGCAGCTGGCCCGCGGCCAGCCGTCCGCCTACGGGCGCAAGGCCAACGCCGCCTACGTGCTGTGGCCGATGTGCGCCCTCTTTCTGGCCGGGCTCATGAACTGGCGCCGGCCCATCTCGATGCGAACGCTCGACCTGGCCGTCGTGCTCTCGTTCGTCGCCTCGCTGTGGGAGTTCAACAAGGGCAACGTGTTCTGGTCGACGCCGCTGATCTATCCGCCGATGATCTACCTCACCGCCCGCATGGTCCGGATCGGCTGGCGGCGGACGCCGCGGACGTTCTCGCTCGGCGACCGCCACCTGCTGATACTGATCGGCCTCGTGTTCGCGCTGATGGGCTTCCGGCTGGGGTTGAACAACCAGGACTCGAACGTGATCGACGTCGGCTACGCCGGCGTCGCGGGCGCCTCCCGGCTGATGCACGGCGTGCTCCCGTACGGGCACATGCCGAACCGCGACGGCAAGGCGTGCGGCGGCCGCTACTTCAACGGCGACCCGGTGGGGTACATGCAGACGGACGGCCGGTGCGAGTCGCCGATCGAGAGCGGCGACACCTACGGCCCGACGGTGTACATCGCGTACGTGCCCGCCGTCGCGGCGTTCGGCTGGAGCGGCAAATGGGATCATCTGCCGGCGGCGCATGTGGCCGCGTCGGCCTTCGACATCATGGCCGTCGTCGGGCTGTTCGTGGCCGGCTGGAGGCTGGGGTCACGCCGGCTGGGCGTGGCGCTCGCGTTCGCGTGGGCGGCGAACCCGTTCACGCTCTATTCGCTGAACATGAACTCGAACGACGCCCTCGTCGGGGCGCTGCTGGCGTGGACGTTCGCCCTGCTCGCGAACCCCGTCGCACGGGGGGCGATGCTCGCCGCCGCCGCCCTGACGAAGTTCGCGCCGCTCGCGATCGTGCCCCTGTTCGCGTCGCTGCGGCATCGCGTTGCGACCATCGTCGGCTTCGTCGTCGCCTCGCTCCTCCTGCTCTCGATCCTGGCCCTCGATTCCGACGGGATCTCGCTGTTCTGGGACCGCACGATCGACTACCAGCTCGGGCGGGTGACGCCGATGGCGATCTGGACGCTCGGGACCTACCACCCCGGCTGGTACGACCTGCGCTGGCCGCAGCACGTTTTCCAGTTCGCGGCGGTGCTGGGCATCGTCGCGCTGGCCCTGTTCCCGCGCCGCCGCCGCAAGGACGCCGCCGCGGTGGCGGCGTTCGCGGCCGCGGTCGTGCTCGTCGCGCAGATGGCGGCGAGCTACTGGTTCTACCCGTACGTCTGCTGGTGGCTGCCGGTGGTCATGATCGCCCTGCTGGTGCCGCGGCCGGAGCCCGAGCCGGAGCCGGAGCCGGAGCCTCCGCCCTGGCTCGAGCCGTTGCCGGCCGCCTAGAAGATGGATTCGGTCGTCTAGCTTTCGTCGATCCGGATCGCCTCGATCGACGACGCCCGGCCGTCGCCGTCGCACTCGATCATCACGCCCTCCAGGCGCACGCCGCCGTCGGCGGGCTCGAACCGCACGGGCATCTGGGTCGTGAACCGGCGCAGGATCAGGTCGGTGCGCACGCCGATCACCGAGTCGTGCGGCCCGGTCATGCCGGCGTCCGTGATGTAGGCGGTGCCGCCGGAGAGGACGTGCGCGTCGCTCGTCTGGACGTGGGTGTGGGTGCCGATCACCGCCGTGACGCGCCCGTCCAGGAACCGGCCCATCGCCACCTTCTCGCTCGTGGCCTCGGCGTGGAAGTCGACCAGCACGAGCGCAGCCTCCTCGTGCGCCTCGCGGACGAGATCCTCGGCCACGGCGAACGGGCTCACGGCCGGGTCGAGGAAGAGCTTTCCGAGCAGGTTGATGACGGCCACGGGCGTGCCGTCCGCGGCCTTCGCGACGCACCAGCCCCTGCCCGGGGCGCTGCTGGGGTAGTTGGCCGGGCGGACGATGCGGGGGTCGATGCCGAGGTGCGGGTACACCTCGCGCTGGCGGAACGCGTGATTCCCGAGCGTGATCACGTCGACTCCGGCCCCGTGCAGGCGGCGGGCGAGCCGGCTCGTGATGCCGGTGCCGTCGGCCAGGTTCTCTCCGTTCGCGACGACGAAGCCGATGTCGCGCTCCGCCCGCAGGCGGGGCACGTGGTGCTCGATGACGCGCCGCCCCGGAGTCGCGAAGGCGTCGGCGATGAAAAGGATTCTCACGTGCGGCTAGAGGAACACGCCATTCGTGGCCGGCGCCGGACCGACCTCGATGTGGACGTGGTTGCCCGCGTCCGAGCTGTACCTGGCCATCTCCTGGGTCAGCACCTTGGAGAGGTCGACGACGGCCCCGAGCTTCGTCCTCGCCGCCGAGACGGGTGCTCCGACCACGATCCCCTTGGCCGTCACGAGGTTCGTCAGCGTGACCACGTCGGCCGGCGTCGAGGTGGGCTGGATCTCGATCACGCTCCCGTAGGCGCGTCCGTCGATGACGTACGGCCGGATGCTGACCACCTTCCCGTCGACGGGCGAGTAGACGTCGGTGCCCGCGACGGCGCCGACGTCGACCGAGCCCGTGCTCGGCCCCTGGCCGGCGTCGTCCACGTAGTAGGACGGGCCGCCGCCGCCGTCGGGCGCGCCGGTCAGCATCTTCGCGATCGTGTTCAGGATCCCGGCGTTTCGCTGCGTGCCGAGGGGCACGAGCGGGACGACGTTGGACGTGCCGACGCCGTGGTAGACGAGCGCGGTGATGCGGCGGTGGTTGATCGGCACGTCGAGCACGAGGTTGCCGGGCGCGGTGGCCATGCCGAGCGGCGCCGGCGGCGCGTTCGGGGCCAGCTGCGAGGACGGCACGACGCTCGCGATCGCGGCCGGCGAGTTCTCCGACGATCCCGACCGCAGCGCCGTCGCCACGATCGTGACGACGACCAGGAGCACGGCGACGAGCGCAACCCTGCGGCGGGTGCGGCGACGGTCGGCGCGACGACGCGGATACCGGCGGCGGTGCCTCGAGGTCACGCACGCCAGGGTAGCGGATCAGGCCCCCGCCGCGGGCGTCCAGGAGAACCCCTCCGGCGCCGAATGGCCTGGAAGCGCGGCTGTTACGATGGCCGCAATGGCGCGCAACGGCCCCGGGAACATCGTGATCCCGCGGTGGATCCAACTCGTGGGCCTACCGCTCGTCGTGGTGGGCGCATGGCTCTTCGTCTCGGCCGTGAACGGCGCGGTGTTCGTGTTCGTGGTCGCCGCCCTGATCGCGATCCTCCTGAACCCGATCGTGCGCGCCTTCTGCGCCGTGCGCATCCCGCGCGGCCTGTCCGTGCTCCTGGTCTACGTGTGCTTCGCCGTCGCGATCGGCGGGATCAGCGTGATCGCAGGAACGGTGATCGCGCGGGAGGTGCAGTCGGTGGCGAACCAGGTGAACGACCAGTTCCGGGAGGACTCCCACGGCGTCACGCCGGCCGACCGCAAGCTCGCCGACCTCCAGCGCTGGATCAACGACTCGAGCCCGGTCAAGGTGAACGTGGAGAAGCCCGGCGAGCGGCTCCTGCACCACGTCGACGTGGCCCACCTGCAGCGGTACTCGGGCCGGGCGGTGTCGGTCGTCCAGTCGCTCCTGATCACGGTCTTCGAGAGCATCTTCAACCTCGTGCTGGTCATCGTGATCTCGGTCTACATGCTGCTCGACGCCCCGCGCCTCTCGCGGTTCCTGCGCCGGGTGTTCCCCGGCACCGACTCCGACGACGACCTCGTCACACGGGTCGAACGGGCGCTGCTCGCCTACATCCGCGGCCAGACGATGGTGTCGCTGGCGGTGGGCATCTCCGCGGGGATCGGCCTCGAGATCCTGGGCGTGACCGGCATCTTCCCGGCCGGATCGACCTATGCGCTGGCGTTTGCCGGCTGGGCGGCGGTGGTGGAGATCATCCCGTACCTGGGCCCATGGCTGGGGGCGCTCGCGCCGGCGGCCGTCGCCGCCACGGACTCGCTGACCGCCGTCATCGGCGTCGCCGTCCTCTTCCTCTTCATCCACCAGATCGAGGGCCACGTGATCGTGCCGAAGCTGATGGGCGGCGCGGTCAAGGTGCACCCGCTGGTGGTGATCTTCGCCCTGCTCGCGGCGGGCGAGCTGTACGGCCTCGCCGGGGTGTTCCTGGCGATGCCGCTGGTCGCAATCGGCCGCGAGATCGCCGCCTTCCTGCTCGAGCGGATCAGCCTCGAGCCGTGGCGGGGCGGCCCGATCCCGGTGGGGGTCGACATCGAGCCCGGCGAGGAGGGCGAGCTGGAGCGGCCGCCGCCCGTGCCCGCGGGGGAATAGCTCAGCTGTCGGGGCGGTCGTGATTCGACGGGGCCAGGTCGGCCGCCTGCTCGAACGCCTCCATCGCCGCCTCTGTGCGCCCCGCCCTGCGGAGGAACTTCCCGTACCAGCGGTACGCGCGCCCGAGCTCGCAGTGCCAGCCGTTCTGCCGCCTGAGCGCGTCGATCGCCGTCGCATAGGCCTTCTCGGCCCGGTCGGGACGGCCGATCTCGTCGTAGCTGCGGGCGAGGACGAGGTAGCTCTCTCCCAGCTGGCCGGGGACGGACAGGTTCCCCAGGAGCTCGATCGCCTCGCGCGCCAGGTCGGCAGCCCCCTCCGGATCGCCCTGCTGCAGCGCGCGCCGGGCCTCCTCGACCTGCACGAAGCCCTCGTCCATGTTGCTCATGCGGTCGCCGTAGGCGCGGCGGGCGGCGACCAGCTCGCGCCCGGCCTCGTCGGCCTGGCTGTCGTCGAGCAGGATGTGCGCGAGCAGCAGGTGGGCGTTCGCCTGCTCCCACTCGTCGCCGGTCTCGTTCGCGACTTCGAGGCCGCGGCGGGCGTAGTCGACGGCGATCGTCGTCTGGCCGGTGGCGGCGTAGAGGCGCGCGAGCGCCCGGTAGGCGGTCGAGCGGGTGGCGCGGTCGATCTCCTCGGCGTCCTCGCGCAGCGCCTCCGTGAGGACGGCGGTGGCGTGGCCGTAGTCGCCCATGTCCGCATAGGCGTAGCTCAGGTACACCGTGTAGCCGACGAGCTTGACCGCGTCCTTCTCGGGCCGGGCCCGCATTCCCGCCAGGCACCGCTCCAGGATCTCGATCGACCGCGGCAGGTTCGTGCCCTCGCCGTGCAGCCGTGCCAGCTCGCGGAAGAGCTCGAACCGCTCGTCCGGATCGGCGTCCCCCGCCCGCGCGAGCGCCTCCTCCAGGAGCTCGACCGCGCGCTCGAAGCGGCCGCGGCGGGACGCGATCAGGCCCAGGCCCTCGAGGGCGCGGGAGCCGGAGTCGCGGTCGTCGAGCGCCTCGGCGGTGCGCAGCTTCCGCAGCAGGAGCTCCTCGGCCTCGTCCAGCCGGTCGAGGGCGATCAGCATCATCGCCTCGGACACCTGCGTGTGCGGGACTGCCGCGGGGTCGTCGAGGTCCGTCAAGATCCCCTCGCGGTGCGCCTCAGAAGTCGGAGGGCAGCCTGAGGCCGGCGGTGGGAAGCGGCGCCAGCGCGTCCTGGTTCGACGGCGCGAGGTCGGCGGCGAGCTCGAACGCCTCCAGGGCCGCCTCGGCCCGGCCGAGCCGCTTCAGGAACTTGCCGTAGTGGCGGTAGGCCCGGGCCAGCGCTGGGGCGCTGTCGGGCTGGCGCTGCAGCGAGGCGATCGCCGCGGTGTAGGCCGCGTCCGCCCGCTCCATCTCGCCGAGCTCGTCCTGCACCCGGGCGAGCACGAGGTGGGCCTCGCCGACGCGGCCGTCGGCGGCCGCCCCTTCGAGCACCGCGACCGCCTCGGTCGCGCAGCGGACGGCCTCCTCGCCGCGTCCGGCCTGGAGCGCGTGGCGGGCCTCCTCGACCAGCAGGCGGCCGCGCTGGACCGGCTCGGCGGCGGGCCCGAACACCTCCCGGGCGGCGCGCAGATGGGTGCCCGCGTCGTCGGTGTCGCCCTGGTCGAGCAGCCGCTGCGCGTAGGTCAGGTGGGCCTCGCCGAGGGCGCGGTTGTCGTCCGCCAGCTCGTACAGGGCAAGCGCGCGGTCGGAGA
>JBKPMQ010000020.1:0-7149 GCA_046732235.1 Actinomycetota bacterium | reverse complement strand
GAGCGGGCGCGGTGGGAGCTCGAGGGCCGGCCGGGGACGCGGCCGCTGGAGGACGGATCGGCGGTGGCCGACGTGACGTACGGCTCGCGGGCGTGGCTGATCTCAGAGATCCTGCGCTACCGCGGCCAGGCCGAGGTGCTCGAGCCGGCCACCGTCCGCCAGGAGGTGGCCGGGGCCGCGACGGCGCTGCTCGAGGAGTTCACAGCGGTCGCCGCCGGCTAGTGGGTCGTCAGGCGACGTCTGCCGCTCGCCAAGCCTGCGTGAATCGCAGGCTCGCGAGATCCCTGTCAAGGCATCCGCCTTGACAGGGCGGCGGCTGCAACCCGCTCGCCGTCGACGCCAACAACGTCACCTGACGACCCACCGCATGGTGCGGCTGACCGCCTGCCTCGTGGTTCTCGCCGTGGCAGGGCCGCTCGCATCGCCGGGCGCCGCGAGCAAGCTCCTCGACCGCAACGCCCACTACGAGACGCTGAAGGTCGACGCGCACCGGGTGGCGCTCGTCACCTACTACGCGCACGGCCGCACGATCCACGCCCTGCTCTGGGGCGCCGTGAACGCGCTGCCGCCGAACCCCGCGCACCCGAAGAGCCAGGTGAAGTTCCATGTGAACTACGCGGGCGGGTACGGGTCGTCGCTCGGCCGCGGCTACTGGCGCCACGTCTCCAGGCACAACGTCTGTGGCCCGTACACCGGCCCCCCGCTCTTCGGGCTCGTCAAGGCGTGCACCGCGCCGAACGGGTCGAACTGGGCGCTGCAGGTGTGGCAGCGGGGGCTGCGCGACAACGGCTGGAAGCCGAAGACCGGCAGCCAGTCGGCCTGGGAGCTCCACGTGAGCCACTGGTCGGGGCCGCTCCCCGCTCTGTGGTTCAAGGCCGACTGGATCTACGCGGGCGCCCGGGGCGGGCCGTTCGACCACATCTACGGGACGTTCACGTACCGGGGCAACCCGGTGTACGGGTTCGGCTCGACGCCCTCGGGCGCCCCCACCGACAGCTTCGGGCGCCTGGTCTACATGGACACGCTAAAGCCGCCGTGGAAGACCGGCTACCGCCAGGTCGGCGGCTGGTACCGGTACAACTCGTTCCTCACCCACCGGCCCCACGGCGACTTCTGCCCCGGCGTCTACCGCTCGATCGCCGGAGTGCCCAGCCGGCCGAAGCCCGGCCGCGGCACCGAGTACCGGATCACCGCCAACGGGCCCGGCGTGACGCCGATCGTCGCATGGCGCAACCACGGGCCCGGCTACTACGTCCCCGGCCTCCAGAACCTGCAGCCGACGAGGAACGCGCGCGGGCCCTACAACGCCCGGCTCGACCGCAAGCTGAACGCCGACCAGCGCCAGATCGACCCCGTGCCCACGGGGCCGAACAGCTGCTACCACACCCACTGACCCACCAACGCGGGGCCTGGCCCCGTGCACGGGGCCAGGCCCCGATTTGCTATCCGCGGGTGACGTTCGCGAGCGCGACCCGCGCGTTGCGCTGCAGGTACCGGCCGTCGCGGTCCGGGATGTAGAGCCGCCGGTAGCGCGTCGACAGGGCGTCGGGGTCGGCGTCCAGCCACTCGCGCAGCCGCGGGAACGCGGCGTCCACGTCGTCCGGCTCGCGGTCGGCGGCGCGCCGCTCGGCGCCCGTATTCCACGGGCACACGTCCTGGCAGATGTCGCAGCCGTAGACGCGGTCGCCGAACGCTGCCGCGTGGGGCAGCTCCGGCAGCCGCGACTGGGAGAGCCACGAGAGGCAGCGGCGGGCGTCCAGCACGCCCTCGTCCACGATCGCCGCGGTCGGGCAGGCGTCCATGCAGGCGCGGCAGGATCCGCACGCATCCCACGCGGGGCCGTCGGCCGCGACGTGCGTCGGCTCGAGCTCCGCGTCGGTGACCAGGACGCCGAGCACGACCCAGGAGCCGTGCCGGCGGGTGATGGCGAGCGTGTTCTTGCCGTAGACCGCGATGCCGGCCCGTGCGGCCGCCTCGCGGTCGACGTGGTGGTTCGAGTCGACGTAGACGGCGAAGCGCGACCGCGGCTGGTGCTTCTGCAGGCGGCGGCCCAGATCCTCGAGCGACTTGCGCAGGACGGCGTACTCGTCGCGGCGGGTGTAGCGCGGCATCCGCCCGCGCGGCTCGTCGTCGGGCTTGTCGGGCTCGGGACGGGCGTAGCTGCGGGCGCCGACGACGACCGAGCGCGCGTTCCGGAGCAGCCCCTCCGGATGGCACGACCGGTCGGGGCGGCGGATCGTGAAGCCCATGTCGGCGAAGAGGCCGGCGTCGCGGCGCTCGCCGATCAGCCGCTCGGTGTCGGCGTACGGCTCGGCGGCGCACACGCCGCAGGCGTCGATCCCCACCTCGGCCGACTCCGCGAGCAGCGCTCGGGTAAGCTCGCCTGCGTCCACGCCGTTCACTGTAGTTGCGCGCAACCCATGACGACCCTCGCGCGTCCAACGGCGGTCACGTCGGAACCGAGCCGGGAGGCTGCAGCATGTACGGTCGAACCCAAACCGCGACGATCGAGCGCCTGTGGGAGAACATGGGGCTCGTGGTCGGCGCGGCCGCGATCACGGCCGTCTCGGCCCAGATCTCGTTCGGTTACCCGGTTCCGACCACGCTGCAGACGTTCGCCGTGCTCGGTGCGGGCGCGTTCCTGGGCGCCCGCCGCGGGGCCGCGTCGCAGCTGCTCTACCTCGGCGTCGGCGCGGTCGGGATGCCGGTCTTCGCCGACGGCGACGGCGGCCTCGGCTGGCTCACGCAGGCCAACCCGCTGCACGCGAGCGGCGGCTACCTGTGGGGCTACCCGCTGGCCGCCTTCGTCGTCGGCCTGATCTGCGAGCGCTACGGCCGCAGCTTCTACGTGACCGTGCCGGCGATGCTGCTCGGGAGCGTCTGCCTATACGCCACCGGGCTCGTCTGGCTGCACCAGGCCATCCCGGCCCCGTGGACGGGCGCCGGCCCGACGACGCTCCACTACGGCCTGTGGCCGTTCGTGCTCGGCGACATCGCCAAGATCTTCGCGGCGGCCGCGATCGTCGACCCGGCGGCGCCCTGGGGGCGCTGGCTACGACCGGGCCGCAGGACCTAGTCGTCTAGAAGCCGAGGACGAACTTGGCGTCGTCGGACATGCGATCCGGCGACCACGGTGGCGTGAACGTGAGCTCGGTCGTGACCGTGCCCACACCCTCCATGCTGCCGACGACGTCCTTGATGTCCTGCTCGATCTGCGCGCCCGCCGGGCACCCCATCGACGTGAGCGAGTAGATCACGGCGACGGCGTCGCCGTCGACCTTCACGTCGTAGACGAGGCCGAGGTCGACGACGTCCATGCCGAGCTCCGGATCCTCGACGACCCGCAGGGCCTCGAGCACGTCTTCGCTGGTCAGGCTCATTCGGGAAGGGTAGCGGGCCGGGCGTCCCAGAGCGCGGCGAAGGCGCGCGTGTGCTCCTCGGCGGAGACGCCGGGGCGCAGCAGCCGCTTCGTGCCGGCGAGGGCGTCGCGGTCGGACCGCCCCACGCGCACCGCGAGCGACTCGGCCCGGGAGACCAGCTTGTGCGGCGCCACCACCTCGTCGACGATGCCGATCGTGCGCGCCTCCTGCGAGGAGACGAGCTCGCACGTCGCGAAGAGGCGCAGCGCGGGGCCGCGGCCGATCAGCGCGCCCAGGCGCAGCGCCGCGCCCCACGGCGGCGTGTAGCCGAGCTCGTTGTGGATGAAGCGCAGCTTGGCGCCCTCGACGGCGATCCGCCAGTCGCAGGCCAGGGCCAGGTCGATGCCGCCGCCGACGACGTGCCCGTTCATGAGCGCGACGGTCGGCACGTCGAGCGCCTCGATCCGCTCGAGGGCGGCGGCTCCCCGGCCGCCGACCTCCTCGCCGGACATGCCCTCGAGCGCCGTCAGGTCCGCGCCGGCGGAGAAGATCCGCGTGCCGCCGCCGACGATGCCGACGACGCGCACCTCGGGGTTCTTCGCGAGCGCCTCGGCCGCGCCGGCCAGCGCCTCGAGCGTCTCCAGGGTGAGCGCGTTCTCGCGCCCGCCGCGGAAGGTGATCAGGCCGAGGCCGCCGCGCACCGTCGACTCGACCGTCGCCGGCCCCGGCCCGACGCCGTCGAGCGCCTCCAGCAGCGCCGCCTTCGACATGCGCCGGTAGCCCTCGAGGCCCGCCGCCCGGGCGCGGTCGTGCAGCTCGTACAGGAGCGGCTCCGCGTTCACCGGCGTGAGCCTATCTCGAAGTGTTGTGGGGCCAGTCCCCTTGACACTCGCTACAGCCGGATCTCCTCGTGCCGGTCGGCCGAGAAGAGGTGGATCGAGTCGATGAAGCGGACGCGGTTGCAGCGCGAGCACAGGACGAGCGACTGCGTCCGCGCGCCGTCGGCCATGTAGCGCACGCCCCGCAGCAGGTCGCCGCCCGAGATCCCCGTCGCGACCACGGTCTGGTGGCCGCGGACGAGGTCGTCGATGCCGAAGATGCGGCTGACGTCGTCGATCCCGTCCTCGGCGGCGCGGTTGATCTCGGTGCGGCTCATCGGCCACAGCTGGCCCTGGATCTCGCCGCCCAGGCAGCGCAGCGCCGCCGCGGCGATGATGCCCTCGGGCGCCCCGCCGATGCCGATCGCGAGGTGATCGTTCGTGCCCCGGATGGCCGCGCTGATCGAGGCCATGATGTCGCCGTCGGCGATCAGCTTGATGCGGGCGCCGGCCTCGCGGATCTCGGCCACGAGGTCGTCGTGCCGCGTCCGGTCGAGCACGATCGCGGTCACGTCGGCCACCGTGCGCCCGAACGCGTCCGCGATCGCCTCCAGGTTCTCGCGCACCGGCCGCCGCAGGTCGATGCGTCCCTTGGCGACCGGGCCGACCGCCATCTTGCGCATGTACATCCGCGGCACCTGCATGAGACCGCCCGGATCGCTCGCGGCCAGGATCGAGAGCGCGCCGGGGCGGCCGCCGGCGACCGCGGTCCCGTTCCCGACCGGGTCGCAGGCGAGATCGAGCCGGTGGCCGCCCGAGCCGAGCTCGGAGCCCTCGTGGAGGGCGTGCGCCTCGTCGTCGCGTCCGATCACGAGCGTCCCGGAGATGGGCACGGCGTCCAGCGCCTCGCGCATCGCCACCGAGGCCGCCCGGTCGGCCATCTCGGGATCTCCGCGGCCGAGCAGGCGGCCGGCGGCGAGCGCGCTGCGCTCGGTCACCGCCGCGAGGTCGGTGCACGGGCAGCGCGCCGCGACTCCCGGATCCCGGGCCTCGGCCTCGAGTGCGGCCCCCCGCTCCGTCGATGCCATGCCGTCAGGGTACCGCGGCGGGGCGGACGGTGGCGCGCTCGAGGATCAGGTCCATCACCGCCAGGAGCGCCTGGCCCGGGTCGGCCGCCTCGATCACCGGCCAGCCCTGCTTCTCGGCCCGGGCAACCAGGTACTCCTGGATCCGGCGGATCTCGCCGAACCGCTTCAGGTAGCGGTCCATCGCCCGCAGCCCGCCCGAGTCGGTGCCGCGGGTGAAGAAGTGCGCCTGATGCACCTCCTCGTCGGCGACGGCGAGCATCACCTGCACCACGACTGCGCCGGCATGCTTGTCGGCCGTGACCAGCCCGGGGACGACGTGGATGCCCTCGATGACGGTCGAGAGCCCTTCGAGCACCGCCCGCTCGACGACGGCGTTCGCGCCGACCGCCACCTGGCCGGCCTGCTGGATGAAGCCGTACAGCGCGCGGTCTTCGTCATCCGGGTCGGGGAGCGGGATCTTCAGGCCCTCGGCGGCATCGAACGACGAGTAGTGCAGCTCCGGCATCAGCTCCTGGGCGAAGAACGCCCGCATGGCCTGGCGGATGACGTCGGTCGACGTGATCCGGCTGATCCCGAGCCGGTAGGCGATCTCGGTCGCGAGCGTGCTCTTCCCCGTTCCGGTCGCGCCGCCGATCAGGAGCATCAGCGGCCGGTCGAGCCGCAGCACCTCCCGCCAGCCGTGATAGCGCGACACGAGGTCCGGCCCCTCCTCGCGGGCCAGCAGGTCCTCCACCATGGCGTGGAGCTGGTCGATCGGGATCTCCTCGGCGGCGGTGGCGTTCACCTCGCGCTCGATGCGCATCGCGATCTGGTAGGCCCGCTCGGGATCGGCGCCCGCGAGCACGAGCGCCTGGGCCATGCGCCCCTTCGAGAACGGCATCGGCGCGCCGCGCGTCGCCAGGATGCGGGGCTCCCGTCCGGAGACCGGCGGGGGCGTGGTCGCGGCCGGCTCACGCCGCAGCCACGCGGGTCGGCGCGGCCGCCTAGGCACCGACCGCCACCACCGCTGCCGCCAGATCGAGGGCGACGGCGTCCAGGTCGGGCTCGCCGGCGATCGCGCGCGGGCGGTTGTCGCAGAAGACGACCCGGGCGCCGCGCTCCCTGGCCGTCTCGGCGACGACGTCGATGGCGGCCGCCTTGATCTCGATCAGGTACGTGTCGGCGGCCAGCACGCCGGGCGAGTCGAGGTCGGCGGCCAGCGCGGCCCGGTCGCTCAGCGACCCGACCACGGCCGTCACGTCGGCGCCGTGCTCCTCACCCAGGAAGGACGCCAGCGGGTCGTGGATCGCGGCCCCCGCGGTCGTGAACAGGGCCACCCGCTCGCCGGCGATCGGCTCGGACGGGTGCGGCCGCAGCACCGCAGCGATGACGGTCGCGTCCGGACGCGACGCGAGGGCCGCCGCGCGCACGGCCTCGACCTGGTGCGACTCCGCGAGCGGGGCCTCGCTCATGGTGATCACGACCACGTCGGAAACCAGTACCCGGTAGGGACCGAGCCCCATCTCCAGCTCCTCGGCCGGCCTGGCGGCCGACGTGACGAGGAGGGTGCGATCCGCGGCCACCGGCGGCAGCGCTGCGCCCGATCCCTCCAGGAGCAGGAGCTCGGGGTCGTGGCCGCGGGCGACGGCGACCGCCTCCTCGACGTTCGAGAGGAACGGCGTGCCCGCGAGGCCGCTGCCGCACCGGCGCGCGCCGACGGAGGTCACCCGGGCGAGGGCGGCGTCCTCGAGGAAGTCGGAGGCCGCGTGCTGGCCGGCCCGGGAGCGCGCGAGCAGGTCGTCGAGGCCGGGCGCCTCGGCGGCGCCGTCGACGAGCTCCGGCCGCTCCGGCCCTGTCTCTTATACACATCTCCGAGCCCACGAGACATTGAGGTCCATCTCGTAT
>JBKPMQ010000019.1:0-3938 GCA_046732235.1 Actinomycetota bacterium | reverse complement strand
CTCCTTGCCCTCGCGGATCACGCGGATGCCGAACGACTCGCCCGGCAGCACGGCCGGCTTGAGCGCGTTCGCGAGCTCGTTCACGTTCAGCACGACCACGTCCTGGATCCGGGCCAGGCGGTTCAGGTTGAAGTCGGTGGTCAGGATGCGAAGGCCGCGGTCCTTCGCCAGCTTGAGCAGCTTGGCGTCGACGTCGGCGAGCTCGGGGAAGTCGACGTCCGGCGTCGTCACGGTCACCTCGGAACGCAATCCCTGCACGACCTCGAGCCCGCGGCGGCCGCGGGCGCGCTTCAGCGAGTCGCCCGAGTCGGCCACGTGCTGAAGCTCGCGCAACACGAACTCCGGCACGACCAGCTCGTCCTTCAGGAAGCCGGTGCGCACGATGTCCGCGATCCGCCCGTCGATGATCGCGCTCGTGTCGACGAGCGTCACGAAGCCGGGCAGCTCGGGGTCCGCGCCCGGCTCGGCGGTCGCATGCACGCCGACGAGGCGCAGGATGCCGCGGTGCTTCTTGGCCGCCGTGAACGCGAACAGGTAGCCCACCACCAGGAACAGCGGCAGGATCACCCACCTGCCGATGTACGGCAGCGTGTGGACCGGGAACCATAGGAGCGCGGACACGAGCAGCCCGACCAGCAGGCCGATCGCGGCAACGGTCAGCTCGCCCGCGCTACGGGTCTGAGCGGCCCGCTCGATCCTCTTGAACCCTCGTACCAGCCCCTTGCCGACCAGCCCCCCCACCATCCACCCGACGGCGAAGACGAGGAAGACGACGACGGCGAAGGCGGGGTACGCGTAAGAAGCCTGATAACGGTCCTCGAGATTAAGAGACAACCCCGCCTGGATGGCACCCAGGATGCCCAAGAGGGACAAGACGATCCGTGTTGAGACCACCATCGTCTGCTCCTCTCTAAGCCTGTCGCAGCCCGCGCCGGATAGGCGGTCAGCCGCCCGGCGAGGGTGCTTGCACGATGCTGGCTAGGCCCGCGCCTTGCGGGCCTCGCCGATCTCCTCGAGCACCTCCTCCAGGAACTCGCGCGCCTCTTCCTCGTCCATGTTCTTCGCGTACATCAGCTCGCTGGCGAGGATGCGCTTGGCCTTCGAGAACATCTGCTTCTCGCCGGTGGAGAGCCCCTTCTCCTGGTCGCGCTGCGCGAGGTTGCGGACGACCTCCGCCATCTCGAAGATGTCGCCGGTCTTCATCTTGTCGCGGTTGTGCTTGAAGCGGCGGTTCCAGTTCTTCGGCATCTTGGTGCCGTCGCCCTGGAGCACGGTGAGGACCTCCTCGACGGTCTCCTCACCGATCACCTTGCGCAGACCGACACGCTCCGCGCTGTCGAGCGGAATCGTGACGGTCATGTCGTTGTGGAGGATCTGGATCGTCAAGTACTCCCGATCCTGGTCCCCGACAACACGCATGTCCCTGCTTGTGATCGTCCCAGCCCCATGATGGGGGTACACGACCTTGTCGCCAACCTCATACAAAAGTCGCTCGACCTCCTCGCAAAAATGCGCCTGCACGCCCGCGAAACCCCTCGCGCCTAAGGCGTAGATTCTATCAGATCTGGCACCTTGAGGCGAACGGATCACAGCATTCTGTAGACATCGCAAACGAATTTCGGCAGACGCCGCCGGAGCCCGACTCCGCGCCCTGGGGCGCCGTCGCTGGCAGACCTCATGTCGCGGCAGTCTCGTAACGATCGGAGCCCGGGACGGATGACCGGCTCCCGCCACTTCGGCGAGACCGCGCTCTCGCCGAAGCGCCACCAGCAACCGCCACCCTCCTAAGGCGGGGGCTCGTGGGGGGACCATGGGTTCCCCCACGCTAGAGATTGAGGTAGCGGTCGACGAGGTTCTGCTCCTGGAGCCGGCGCAGGCCCTCGCGGATCTCCCGGGCGCGCACGGCTCCGACGCCCTCGACCTCCTCGAGCTCGGCCTGGGACGCGCGCACGAACGCCTCGAGGCCGTCGAAGTGGTCGACGACGTGCGCGATCACGCCCTCCGGCAGCCGCGGGATCTTCGAGAGCACGCGGTAGCCGCGCGGCGTGACCGCGTAGTCGACCGGCGAGACGCTGCGTGGATAGCCCAGCACCTCGGCCAGCTGCTCGAGCTCGAGGAGCTGGCTGTCCGGCATCGTCCGCAGCTGCTCGAGCGCCCGCCGGTGGCCGCCCGTGACGTCGGCAAGCTGGTAGTCGCGCACCATCGCGACCTCGTCGCCGGGCACCCACTCGGACATCTCGTCCAGCTGGATCTTGATCAGCCGGCCCTCGACGCCGAGCTCGGCGATGTTGCGCTCGATCTCGTCTCGCATCCGGGACGTCATCTCCGCCCGCTGGAGCGCGACCAGGACGTCGTCGAGCATCACCGCGCCCTGAAACTCGAGCGCCGTCAGCCGGGTCGAGACCTGCTCGAAGCGGGTGCGGTAGGTCTCGAGGGTCGTCACCGCCTGGTTCGTCTTGGCCAGGATGTCGGAGATCTCCTCGAGCTGGTAGCGGACGTCGCCCACGTACGTCGTGACGACGTCGCGCTGCTGGCTGATCGAGATCACGAAGGCACCGGTCTGCTTGGCGACCCGCTCGGCGGTGCGGTGGCGGGTGCCGGTCTCGGCCGACGGGATCGTCGGGTCGGGCATCAGCTGCACGTTGGCGTAGACGATCCGGGTCGCGACCGCGTTCAGGATGATCGCGCCGTCCATCTTCGCGAGCTCGTAGAGCAGGTAGGGCGAGAAGGCCTGGTCGAGCCGGATCCCGCCCGAGAACATGAACGAGAGCTCCGCCGGCTCGCCGATCACGATCAGCGCGCCGAGGCGGGCGCGCAGGATGTCGTTCAGCCCCTGGCGCATCGTCGTGCCGGGCGCGATCCGCCGCAGCGCGTCGAGCATCTTGGGATCCTTGCGAACGTCCGGAAGTAGCTCGGTCACGCGCCCGCCCCTCGGTTCAAGCGGGCCGGCCGAATGCCAGCCCGATCGCTCCCTCCAGAGTATCAGCGCAGCGCAGCGGCGGCCCACTCGCGGGCCCGGTCGTGCGGGGCGGGCACACGAGCCCGGCGACGCCGAGCTTGGCCGCCTCCGCCAGGCGCGGCCCCGTGTGCGAGACCGGGCGCACGCGGCCGGTGAGGCCGAGCTCGCCGAAGCAGGCGAGGCGGTCGGGCGCGGCCCGGCCGAGTGCGGAGGAGACGATCGCGAGCGCCACGGCGAGGTCGGCCGCCGGCTCGTCGACGCGCACGCCGCCGGCCACGTTCACGAAGACGTCCGACGAGCCCAGCGCCACGCCGGCGTGGCGGCCGAGCACCGCCACGATCATCGAGAGCCGGTTGCGGTCGAACCCGGTCGCCTGGCGGCGAGGCATCGCCAGGTCGCTCGGCGCGACCAGCGCCTGCACCTCGAGCACGATCGGGCGCGTGCCCTCGATCGCGGGCAGGAGCACGGATCCCGGCCCGGCCGGCTCGGGCTCGGCCAGCGCCGCGGACGGGTCGGCGACGGGCTCGAGGCCGGCGTCGGTCATCTCGAAGATCCCGATCTCGTCCGTCGAGCCGAACCGGTTCTTCACGGCGCGCAGGACGCGCAGATGGCGGTACCGGTCGCCCTCGAACTGGAGCACGGCGTCGACGAGGTGCTCGAGCACGCGGGGGCCCGCGACGGCGCCGTCCTTCGTCACGTGGCCGACGAGCACGATCGCCGTCGAGCCGCCCTTGGCCACGCGCAGCAGCCGCTCGGCCGCCTCCCGCACCTGGGCGACGCTGCCCGGGGCCGACTGGAGGTCGGCGCTTCGCAGGGTCTGCACGGAGTCGACCACGCACACGGCCGGCGCCTCGGCGGCGATCGCCACGCACACGGCGTCGAGATCCGTGTCGGCGAGCACGCGGATCGCGTCGCCGGCGCCGAGCCGCTGCGCCCGCAGCCGCACCTGCGCCGGCGACTCCTCGCCGCAGACGAGCAG
>JBKPMQ010000018.1:0-5557 GCA_046732235.1 Actinomycetota bacterium | reverse complement strand
CGGGTGGGGCGTCGCCGTCGTCTGCGGCGCGGGCTTCAATTGCACCGGCGTCGGCCCGGACGGGCGCGAGGTGCGCTTCCCGGCGCTCGGGCCGATCTCCGGCGACTGGGCCGGCGGGGCCACCATCGGCATCGAGGCCGTCGGCGCGTGCGTCCGCGCGGGCGACGGCCGCGGCCCCCACACCGTGCTCGAGCGGGCGGTGCCCGCGTACTTCGGGCTACGCACGCCGCGGCAGGTGATGGTCGGCCTGCACACCGGGAAGCTGGACGACTCGCGCCTGTACGACCTGGCCCCCGTCGTGCTGGGCGCCGCGAACGAGGGCGACGCGGTCGCGGTCGGCATCGTCGAGCGGCAGGCGGAGGAGGCGTCGGTGCTCGTCTGCACGACCCTGAGGCGGCTGCGGCTGCTGCGGACGGACGCCGACGTCGTCCTCGGCGGCGGCGTCGCCCGCGCCCGCAGCCCGGTCTTCATGCGCCGCCTCGGGGAGCGCGTCTCCGCCTGCGCCCCGAACGCGCGCATCGCCGTCGTCGACGACCTGCCGATCGTCGGGGCGGCCCTGCTCGCGCTCGACCTGATCGCGGCCGCCGCCGGCGCCGGCGCGGGGCTGCGCGAGACCCTGGTCGCGGGCCGGTTTTCCCCGAACGGCGCGGTACGCTGAGGAGGAGCCATGGCGCGGATCGTTCTGCAGGACGTGACGAAGCGGTTCGGCAAGGACGTGGTCGCGGTCGACCGCGTCTCCATGGAGATCGCCGACGGCGAGTTCATGGTGCTGGTGGGGCCGTCGGGGTGCGGCAAGACGACGCTGCTCCGCATCATCGCCGGCCTCGAGGAGGTGTCCGACGGCGAGGTCGTGATCGGCGACCGGATCGTCACCGACCTCGCGCCCAAGCACCGCGACATCGCGATGGTGTTTCAGAACTACGCGCTCTATCCGCACATGACGGTGGCGCAGAACATCGCGATCGGCCTGCGCCTGCGCAAGCGGCCGAAGGCGGAGGTGGCCGAGAAGGTCGGCGCCGCGGCGCGCGTGCTCGGCCTGGAGCCGCTGCTCGACCGCAAGCCGTCGGAGCTCTCCGGCGGCCAGCGCCAGCGGGTGGCGATGGGCCGGGCGATGGTGCGCGACCCGCAGGCCTTCCTGATGGACGAGCCGCTCTCGAACCTCGACGCCAAGCTGCGGGTGCAGATGCGGGCCGAGCTCGCCCGGCTGCGCGACCAGCTCGGCACGACCACCATCTACGTCACCCACGACCAGGTCGAGGCGATGACGCTCGGCGACCGCGTCGCCGTGATGCGCGACGGCGTCGTCCAGCAGCTGGACACGCCCCAGAACCTGTACGCGAAGCCCGTGAACATGTTCGTGGCGGCGTTCATCGGCTCACCCTCCATGAACCTCTTCGAGGCGGTGATCGAAAACGGCCACGTCGTCTTCGGCGGCCACCGGCTGCCGGTGGCGGGCGCGCTCGCCGGGCAGTCCGGCCCGGTGGTCGTCGGCATCCGCCCGTCGGACTTCGAGGACGCGGAGGTGTGGCGGGACGACACCCGGTCGGTGCTCGAGGTGCCGGTGAGCGTCGTGGAGGAGCTGGGGGCCGAGGCGAACGTGATCTTCGCGCTCGACGCCCGGCCCGCGTCGGACTCCGCCGACGGCCGCACGCCCCAGGAGGAGGGCGGCGAGGAGGCCCAGGTGCCGCTGGTCGCGGATGCCGGCACGACCGTGTGCACGGCCTGCGTCGACGCCCGCACCCGCGCCCGCCCCGGCGAGCGGGTGCGGCTCTCGGTCGATCCGGCCCGGCTGCACTTCTTCGAGCACGGCTCCGGCCGCGTCCTCACCGGCTCAGCCCCCATGCCGGCGGCGGCCAGCTAAGCGGGGTCAGACCCCGAACGCCGGCCGTTGCAGTTTCGTGACGCGTTCGTTCGGGGTCTGACCCCGCTTGTCGCTTACCCCTTCACGCCCGTGAGCGTGATGCCCTCGATGAACACCCGCTGGGCGAGGAAGAAGATCACGATCACCGGCAGCATGAAGACGAGCGCCGCGGCCATCGTCAGGTTCCAGTCGACGTGATGCACCGTGCGGAACGACGCCAGCGCGACCGAGAGCGTCTGCGACTGGGTGTTGCCGGCCAGGTAGACGAGCGGGCCGTAGAAGTCGTTCCAGGAGTAGATGAAGTTGAAGAGCGCGACGGCCGCGATCGCCGGCTTCGAGAGCGGGACGATCACCTTGCGCAGGATCTCGATGTGCCCGCCGCCGTCCACCCGCACGGCGTCGGTGAGCTCCTTCGGGATCGTCATGAAGAACTGGCGCAGCAGGAAGATCGAGAAGGCGTCGCCGAAGAAGCCCGGGATGATGAGCGGCTTCAGCGTGCCGATGTACTGGATCCCGGTCCAGTCGTGGTACTGCTTCGACCACAGGATGTAGAGGGGCACGGACGTCACCTGCGGCGGCATCATGAGCGTCGCCAGCACGAGCAGGAGCACGGCGTTGCGGCCCCGCCACTCGATGCGCGAGAACGCGTAGGCGACGGGGACGGACGAGACCACGACACCGACCGTCGAGAGCCCCGCGTAGAGGAACGAGTTCCACGTGTAGCGCGGCAGGTCGATGCTCGTGAAGACGGTGTGGAAGTTCGACCACACGAACGGGTGCGGGATGATGCTGGCGGAGAGCGCCTGCCGGTCGGTCATGAGCGCCGTGAGCAGCATGAAGATGATCGGCAGGGCGAACGCGAGCGAGGCCGCGATCAGCACGGCGTGGTTCGCGACAGCGAGCAGGAACCGCTTCCGCCGGACGGCGAGGGGCAGCTGGCGGGTGCCGGCGACGGCGGCTATGAGGTCCCCCCGCCGTAGTGCACCCACCTGCGGGCGGTCGCGAACAGCACCGCCGTCGTCGCCATCGTGGCGATGAAGAGCACCCATGCCATCGCCGCCGCGTAGCCCATGTGGAAGTACGTGAACGCCTGCTGGTAGAGCCAGACCCCGTAGAAGAGCAGCGACCCCTGCGGGTCGCCCGGCGACGTCCCGGCCGTCGTCGACGACACGAATGCCTGGTCGAAGTACTGGAACCCGTCGATCACCCCGATCACGAGCGTGAAGAAGATGACCGGCGTGATCATCGGAAGGGTCACGTGCCGGAACCGCTGCCACGCGTTCGCGCCCTCGATCGAGATCGCCTCGTAGAGGTCGCGCGGGACGTCGAGGAGGCCGGCCAGGTAGATCACGATCGCGTCGCCGATGCCCCAGAGGCCCAGGACGATCAGCGCCGGCTTGGCCCACGCCGGGTCGTAGAACCAGAGCGGCGCGTTCAGGCCCGGGATGGTCGAGAGCGCCCGGTTGACGGGCCCCGTCGTCGGGTTCAGCAGGTACACGAACACGAGCGCGCTTCCGACCGTCGGCGCGAGCGACGGCATGAAGAAGAGCGTGCGGTAGACGTTCACGCCCCGTTTCGGCCGCGTCAGCAGCATCGCCGTCAGCATCGCGACGACGATCCGGAGCGGCACGGAGACGAGGATGATCCAGGCCGTGTTCCGCACCGCCCGCCAGAAATACGGGTCGGACTCGTGCTGCCCGTGGATCGTCCCGATCCCGAACATGAACCGGTAGTTGTCGAGGCCGACCCAGCTCGGCGCTGTCAGCAGGTCGTAGTGGGTGAACGAGTAGTAGAGGGAGAGCAGCATCGGCCACGCCGTGAAGAGCGCGAAGCCGACGATCCACGGCGAGAGGAACGCCAGCACCGTGGCGTACTTGCGGAGCGTGACCCGCCGGCGCGCACGCCGGCGCTCGGCCGGCGTGCGCGTGGGAACGGCGGCGGCCGCCGCCGGGATGGCGGCGGGCGAGGCTACGGCGTCTCCCCCTGCTGGATCTGGTTGTCGATGTTCGTGTCGAGCTGCTGCAGGCCCGACTGGAGGTCGGGGACGTTCCCGGCCTGCCACTTGGCGTCGAAGTCGTCGACGAGCTGCGCGTACCCCGCGCCGGTTGGCCGGAGGGGCGGGTAGAACGAGGATGTCGGGTTGTTCCAGACGTCCACGAACGTCCCGAACTGGGGCCCCAGGTGGAGCTTCGGCGAGTCGCCCGAGGCCTTCGTGGTCGGCACGTTCCCGAGCTCGTTCGCGAGCGACACGAGGTAGTTCGTGTCGGTGGCCAGGAACTTCACGAGGTCCCACGCCTCGTCAGGGTGCTCCGTCCCCTTGGGGATCCCGACGATCGTGCCGCCGACGCGGCCGGAACCGTAGACCGAGGGGTCGGCGGCCGGGAAGGGCGCGGTGGCGTACGGCAGCTCGGGATGGTCGCGGCGGATGAACGCGGTGCGCCACTCCCCGTCGAACACCATCGCCACCTTCCCGGTCTCGAACGCGTTCTGTGGGTTGAACTCCGAATCCGCGTACGTGGCGAAGAACTTCTGCAGGTTCGAGTAGCCGTACCAGTCGACGAGCGCCTTCTGCCACTCGAACGCCTGCGTCCACGCGGGGTCGGCGGCGAGCTGCGCCCTGCCGCTCGAGTCGAACCACTCGGCCCCGTAGGAGTGCGCGATATCGGCGATGTCGAGCTCCTCCCAGAGGTTCAGCGGGACGAAGCCGGCCACCTTGATCGACCCGTCGGCGTTCCGCACCGTGAGCCGCTTCGCATCGGCGGCGAGCTCGTCCATCGTCCTCGGCGGCTCGGTGATGCCCGCCTTCTTGAACATCGCGGTGTTGTAGTAGAGACCAAAGGCGTCGGTCAGCGACGGGAGCGCGCACTGCTTGCCGGCGATCTTGGTGTAGCTCAGCGTGGCCGGCGCGAACTCCGACACCGACATGTGATCCTTCTCCAGGAACGGCGTCAGGTCTTCCCACAGGCCGCTCGAGCAGTACTGGCCGGCGTAGCTCGGCGTGAACCCGATGGCGACGTCGGGGGCGTTGCCGCCCTTGATGGCCGCGATCAGGTTGGGGTCGAACGTGTCCTGGTCGGGGTTCGGCTGGAGCGCCAGCTTCACGTGGATCCAGGGGTACTGCTTCTCGAACGCGGCGATCCCGTCCTGGAACGGCTTTGCCTCCTCCTGGCTGTACTGGTGCCAGACCGTCAGCGTGACCGGCGAGTGCGAGCCGCCGGAGCTCGACCCGCTCGAGCTTCCACCGCCGCCTCCGCACGCGGCCGCCAGCGCGACCGCAAGCACGGCCGCGGCGCCGAGCAGTGTTCTGCGTGGTCTCATCCCGCCTCTCCTCCCGTCGTGGCGATTGGCATCCGAGTGAACAGCGACTCCTGAGCGGCGGCGAGCGCGGTCGCGACCGCGCCGTGCAGGACGACTTCGTCTCCGAGTGCCGAGACGGCCAGGTGCGGCCGAAACGGCGAGATCCGGTGCAGCTCGCGCTCGATCGGCTCGCGCAGCAGGTCTCCGCCGTTGCCGGCGATCCCGCCGCCGAGGACGACGAGCGCCGGGTCGAGCACGGGGACGACGGCGGCGATCGCGAGCGCGACCCGGCCGGCGATCAGCTCCACGACCTGGAGCGCGGCGGGCTCGCCGCGGCGGGCGGCGGCGAAGACGCTCTTCGGCGTCGCGGCGCGCAGCCCGTGCTCGCGGGCGATCTGC